>CANRCY010000001.1 GCA_947629225.1 uncultured Clostridia bacterium
TGATGCCGCTCCACCCCATGGGCGGGGCAAATATCCAATGACACAATTTTAGCACCTCTCCGCATACCTTGTAGTAGAGCCATTCAAGGCTTACGGAGGTCACAAATGTCATTTTTTTCCAATTTCTCATCGGACCATTGCCCCGGCACCATCACAGGCAATCCGTTGAACGGTCTTTGCGAAAAGGTGTGCATACAGGCGGAAAAAATCTTTGACGCGGGGATCATCCAAACGAGGCTCGAAAACTATCCCATCACCCTCGAAAACCCCACGCCCGCGAATCCTACATATCCGCTTACATTCATATCGGCGCGCTCCCTCGCTTCCGAGGGAACGGTGACGAATCTCACCGTGGACCAGCAAACGGACGGCCAGTGCGCCCGCGTGCAGTGCACGATCACGGTGCCCATCGAGGTCGTCTACCTCGACGCGACCGGCGCAGAGGGCAAGGCGACAAGCGAGATCGTCCTCAACGAGGATGTGCTCATGTATGTGCCGCCCGCATCCGTCATGCCGTTTACGGTGACGGCGATCGCTTCCTGCGTTTCCCCCGAGGGAACGTTCAACGCCTCTACAGGCTCCTTCAACATCAGCGCCTGCCTCACGCTGATCCTAAAGGTCGCCATGCAGGTGGAACTTCTCGTCCCCAGCTACGGCTATTGCGCCATCCCGCCCGCACAGGAGTACTCGCAGGAAGTCTGCTCGGGCTTCTTCGAGCTGCCGCTCTATCCGCAGGGCAGGTCGTGCTGCAAAAAGAACAACTGAACAAACGGAACCGGACCAAAATGCCAAGAAGCCGACTTTGGGTCGGCTTCTTCCTTTTCTTTCGGAAATGCGCTGTTTGGAATGCGGTAGGCGAGATTTGAAACGCGGCGGGGGTTGCCTTTTGGGCAACCCCCGCCGCGTTTGAAAACGGGGGACAGGTCCCACCCCCTTGATCCCCCTCCGATGGAGGGGGTAAAATTAGGGATCCCCGCCTGACGCCTGCGGCGTCGCCCCCTCAGGAAGGGGCAGATCACTTTTTCAAACTCAGATAGATCATGAGGACGGAGATGTCGGCGGGGGAGACCCCCGAGATGCGCTCCGCCTGTCCCAAATTCAAGGGGCGGACGCGGTTGAGCTTCTCGCGCGCTTCGAGGCGCAGCCCCCCGATCTGTTCATAATCGAGATCGGGCGGGAGGGGCTTTTCCTCCATTTTTTTCGCCTTCTCCATCTCCTTTTCGCTCGCCTTCAAGTAGCCCTCGTACTTGATCTCCGTTTCGGCGGAGAGAAGAATGTCGTAGGGGACGGAAGAGAGGGGGAAAGGAAGAGATTTCTCGGCTGCGCCTACGGCTCCGCTCGAAATGACAGAAGGGTGAGCGTTCGTTTCGGGAGAAATGACAGAAGAGTGAGCGTTCGCTTCGGGTGAAGGATTGGGGGATGACACCCTTTCTCCCGCTTCGTGAGGAACGGCGAGGGCGGGGAACGTATTGCAAATTTCGCGGATGGAAATGCCGCGGCGGATGAGGTCGCTGTATGTCACGCCCGCGGTGAGCGGCGGGAATCCGTGCCGCTGTACGAGCGCGTCCGCCGTTTTCGTGTCTGCACGCGTGTTCAAAAGCGCAAGCGTTTCCCCGCGCAGCTTTTTCCGCGCCAAAAACCGCCGATAACGCCTTGTATCCACCAGACCGCATGCGCGCCCGATCTCGGTCAGACGCATGTCGGCGTTGTCCTGCCGCAGCGTCAGGCGGAATTCCGCGCGCGAAGTCATCATGCGGTATGGCTCGTCCGTGCCCTTCGTCACCAGATCGTCGATGAGCACCCCGATGTACGCCTGATCGCGGCGCAGAATGAGCGGCGGTTTGCCGCGGAGCTTCAAAGAGGCGTTGAGGCCCGCCATCAGCCCCTGCGCGGCCGCCTCCTCATAGCCGCTCGTGCCGTTGATCTGCCCCGCCGTATACAGCCCTTCTACCGCTTTGGATTCAAGGGTGGGAAGAACGTCAAGGGTGTCGATGCAGTCGTATTCGATCGCGTAAGCGTAGCGCACGATCTCGCAATGTTCCAGCCCCTCGACCGTGCGGTACATCTCCTTTTGCAGGTCGTGGGGGAGAGAGGTCGACAGCCCCTGCACATACACTTCCGTCGTGTCCGCGCCCTCGGGTTCGAGAAAGAGCTGGTGCCGCTCCTTGTCGCGGAAGCGCACCACCTTGGTTTCGATGGAGGGACAGTAGCGCGGCCCCGTGGAGGAGATCTGCCCGTTGTAGAGGGGGGCGCGGCTAAGATTGCTTAAAATGAGCGCATGTGTGTGTTCGTTGGTATAGGCAAGATAGCAGGGCGTTTGCGCCTTGGGTGCATGGCGGTGCAGGAAAGAGAAGGGGTATACGTCCTCGCCGTCCTGCTTCTCCAGCTTGCCGAAGTCGACGGTCCTGCCGTCGATGCGGGCGGGCGTGCCCGTCTTGAAGCGGCGCACTTTATAGCCGAGCGAGAGGAGCGATTTTGTAAGACGGGTCGCATTTTGGAAGCCGTTGGGGCCGCTCGCGGTGACGAGTTCGCCCGTGATCGTGTCCGAATTGAGATACACGCCCGTCGCCACGACGACGGCGCGGCACCGAAAAACGCCGCCGTAAGTTGTCTTGACGGCGGAAACGCGCGGACGGCTCTCCCGCTCTCCGCAGGGCGCCGGCTCGGTCAAAATTTCGGCGGCCTCCGCCTGTACGATGCGCAGATTTTTGGTTTGTTCGAGCACCTGCTTCATGCGGCGGTGGTATTTGTTTTTGTCCACCTGTGCGCGGAGGGACTGCACCGCAGCGCCCTTGCCCGCGTTCAGCATCCGCACTTGCAGGGCGCATTCGTCCGCCGTGACGCCCATTTGTCCGCCGAGCGCGTCGATCTCGCGCACCAAATGCCCCTTCGCCGTTCCGCCGACGGAGGGGTTGCAGGGCATGAAGCCGATACTGTCTAAATTGAGGGTCATGAGCACCGTCGAAAGTCCCGTGCGGGCGAGCGCGAGAGCGGCTTCCGCCCCCGCATGCCCCGCGCCGATGACGACGGCGTCGCAGACCGATTCGAGGAATTCTTTCATAAATAAGGTAGAGATTTCTCGGCAAGCTCGAAATGACATTTGGGAAATAAGGTAGAGATTTCTCGGCAAGCTCGAAATGACATTTGGGAAATAAGGTGGAGATTTCTCGGCAAGCTCGAAATGACATTTGGGGGATAAGGTGGAGATTTCTCGGCAAGCTCGAAATGACACTTGGGAAATAAGGTAGAGATTTCTCGGCAAGCTCGAAATGACACTTGGGAAAGGAGGGGGCGAAAAAGGTCCCCCCTTCCCTACCCTCCCCCCAACAAGTTGGGGGGAGGCAAGAAATCGTTACTGCTTTAAGACGGAGCTCTTGATGTCGGTCACGCCTTTGGAGATCGCATCGTTCACCCGCATGAGATCGGCAATTTTATCCCGCGCATAGATGATCGTCGCGTGGTCTCTGCCGCCCATGATCTTGCCGATCGAGACGAGGGGGAGCGCAAGCATATTGCACAAGAGATAGATGCACACCTGCCGCGCCCGCACGAGCTCCTGCCGCTTGCTTTTGCCGATAAGGTCGCTCTTCGTCACCGAATAGTAGGCGCAGGTCGCCTTGATGATCGCGTCGGGCGTGATCTCTTCCTGTTCCTCTGCGCTTCCGATGCTCTCTTGCAAAGCGGTCGCCGCGAGTTTTAAGGAGATCGGCTCCTCGTGCAGTTTGCTCGCGAAGATGACCGTGTTCAGCCGCCCTTCGAGGGTGCGCACGTTGTTGTCCGAATTTTTCACCAAAAAGGCGAGCACGTCGTCGGGGACGATGTACTTCTTTTCGAGCGCTTTGCGCTTTAAGATCGCGATCTTCGTCTCCAGATCGGGCGGCTGGATGTCCGCGATGAGCCCGCCTTCGAACCGCGTGCGGAGCCGCTCTTCGAGAGTCGTGAGCTCCTTCGCGGGGCAGTCGGACGAGATAACGATCTGTTTGTGCTGGGAGAAGAGCTCGTTAAAGGTATGGAAGAACGCCTCCTGCACGCCGTATTTCCCCGCCCAGAATTGGATATCGTCGATGATGAGCACGTCGACGTTGCGGTAGCGGTTGCGGAAACGGAGCTCGTTATCGGTGCCCGCGGACTTTTTGGCGTACATGCTGTCGACATATTCGTTGAGGAACTTCTCGCTCGTCGTATAGATGACTTTGAGCGAGGGTTTTTTCTTGGCGATCTCGTTGGCGATCGCCTGCATGAGGTGGGTCTTCCCGAGACCCGTGCCGCCGTAAATATACAGGGGGTTGAAGTTTTCCCCCGGGGCGTCGGCGACCGACTTTGCCGCCGCATACACGAATTTGTTCGAAGGTCCCACCACATAGGAGTCGAAGGTATAGCGCTTGTCGAGGGCGACCGTCGTCTCTTCGTAGGCGTCGGGCATTTCGTCGAGCGTGTAGACGTCGCTCCCGTCCACGACGATGACGACCCCGACGATCCCCACGTCCGCCGACTGCGCCGCTTCGTGCAACTGTTCGAGATGGTGTTGCGTCACCGTTTTGGCGACGACTTCCGTGCTCGCTTTGAGTACGATCTTCTTGTTGACGACGTCTACGGGGACGAGGTCCTCGATAAACGAACTGAAAGAGATGGTGCTGATGAGCTTTTCCGCTCTCTCTTTGATCCTGCTCCACAGAAATTCGAGTTGGGTGTTTTCTGCCATTTTTCCCTCTCAAACGCTTTGTTTTTAACGATTTTTTTGCTATAATGGGGTTGCGGAAAGCATGCGGCGCGCCGCGGGGCATTTTTCCGAACGGGACTTTTCTAAATTATAATATAAAATCGCGCAAAAAGAAAGTGTTTTTCGGGCAAATCCGATGAGAATCAAAAAATTGAGCCTGCACAATTTCAGAAACTACGAGGAGGAGACCTTCGAATTCGGGGAGGGGGTCAATGTCCTCGTGGGGAAAAACGCGCAAGGCAAGACAAACTGCGCCGAGGCGGTGTTCTACCTCTGCACGGGCGCATCCCTGCGCATCAGGCACGACAAACAGCTCATCCGCAAGGGGGAAAGCTGCGCCCGCCTCTCCGCCGAAACGGAGTGCCGCTACGGCAAGATCTTGCTCGAAGCGGAGATCTTCGAAAACAGGCGGGAGCTCCGCCTCAACGGGGCGAAGGTCGCGCGCGCCGTCGATTTCCTCGGCAATATGAAGAGCGTCTTCTTCTCGCCCGGGGAACTGAGGATCGTGCAGGACGGTCCCGACGAGCGGCGGCGGTTCCTCAATCTCTCCATTTCCCAGACTTCCAAGAGCTATGCCTCGGCGCTTTTGAGATACAACAAAATCCTCGACCAGAGGAACAATCTGCTCAAAGAAAAGGACCTCTCCGTCGTCTTCGAGACCTTGCCCGTATGGGACGAACAGCTCGCGCGGTATGCCGCGGTGATCATCCGTCACAGAAGGGAATATCTTGCGCAGCTCTCTTCCCTTGCCGCGGACGCACACGCCTTTTTGACGGACGGGGCGGAAAAACTCGCGCTCGGCTTCGACGGGAACTATCCCGAAGAGGAAGAGGGGATCGCCCGCGCGCTGCAACGGGAGCTCGGCAACGCCTATGAGCGGGACGTGCGCCTCGGATATACCACGGTCGGACCCCACCGCGACGACATCCGCATTTCCATCGACGGAAGCGACGCGCGCGGCTATGCCTCGCAGGGACAGACGAGGACGGCGGCGCTCTCGATGAAACTCGCCGAACTCGAGATCTTCAAACAGCTCTCGGGGGAGCCGCCCGTGCTCATTCTCGACGACGTGATGAGCGAGCTCGACCTGCCGCGGCGCAAAAAACTGCTTGCGCGCACGGAAGGGGTGCAGTGCATTCTCACCTGCACGCATGCAGAACGGGTGCTCTACGGGAAAGAGTGCAACAAAATCAAGATCAGCGGGGGGAAGATCGTCGTATGAGAGCCGACCTGCACCTTCATACCCTCTGTTCGGACGGGGCGTTCTCTCCCGCCGAGATCGCCCGCAGGTGCAAATCCGCGGGCGTGGAGCTCTTTTCCATCACCGACCACGACAATATGAGCGGGCTTGCGGAGGGGGCGGAAGCCGCGAAAGCGCTCGGGCTTCGCTTTGTGCGGGGGATCGAGATCTCCGCCTATCTCGGGGCGACCAAGGTGCACGTCCTCGGCTACGGCTGCGGGGAGGGAGAGGCGTACTTTAACTTTTTGAAAGAGCGGAGAGAGGGAGCCCGTATCCGCGCGGAGGACGCGTTGAAAAAGGCGAACGCCGCCCTTTCCCTCTCCGTCACCATGGAGGACGTGGAGCTGTTCCATGTCAAAAAGGAAGCGCCCATTCATACCATGCACGTCGTGAGCGCCTTTGCAGACCGCCTCTCGGCGGACAAGGGGGAGCTGTATTCCGCCCTGTTTGCGCCGTTCGCGCCCGCCTATTCCGACCTCTGCCGCCCTCTGCCCGCGGACGCGGTGCGCCTCGTGCACGAAATGGGGGGAATTGCCGTGCTCGCACACCCCGCCCAAATCCTCGTTCTGCCCGCGGAGCTTTCCGCGCGCTTCCGCCTGCTCTCCCCAAAGGAACGGGAAGAGGCAAAGCAAACCTTCCGCGGAGCGCGGGACGCGCTCATCCGAGAGCTCGTCTCCGCGGGATTGGACGGCATAGAATGCTATCATTCGACGCATACTTTAAGCGAAACGGAGGAATTTCTCGCGTTTGCAAGGGCGCGCGGACTGCTTGTGACGGGCGGTTCGGATTTTCATTCGGACGGCAGCCCGAGAAAGATCGGTCTCCCCGCCTTCGATACGGCGGACGCGGGGGCGTTCCTTTCTCTAAAAGGAAGCGTATGAAACAACAAACGGCGGCGCTCCTCCTTGCGGGGAGCTTTTTTTTCGGCTTCGGCAAAGTCAAACAGGGGGTCACGATCGGCGGGGTAGAGGTCGGCGGAATGTCCTATGCCGAGGCGGAAAACGCAATACGGATGCGGTTTTACCGCGATCTGCCCCCCGTGATCGTGCATGCGCCCTCGGGGGACCTCGTGCTCAAAGAGGAGCTCTGCGTGCAAGACAACGTCGCGCGGCTCGTGCGGCGGGCGAAGAAGGGGGAGACGCTCGGCGTTTCGTACACGAGGGAGTGGGCGGACGCGGAGGAGACCCTCTTTGCGCTCTGCGAGAAAAACGCGCGGGAGGCAAAGGATGCGGAGCTTTCCTTCTCGGCGGAGGGATTTCGCTATACGGGTGAGGTTTTCGGCGTGACGTGCGACTATGAGGGGCTCCTTTCGGACGTGAGGGGAGCGCTCCGCGGCGGGGGAGAGGTCACCCTCCGCACGCGGGAATACGCGCCCGCCGTCACCGAAGAGATGTTGCGCGCGCGCACGCGGGAACTCTCCTCTTTCCGTACTTATTTCGACGGTTCCAACCTTCCGCGCAGGCACAACATCGCCCTCGCGGCTTCCCGTATTGCGGGGACCGTCCTTCCGCCCAAGGGGGAATTTTCCTTCAACGCCGCCGTGGGAAAGCGCACCGAGGAGAACGGGTTCCTCGTCGCGGCGGTCATCTTCGAGGGGGAATTCGTCCCCGGAGTGGGCGGGGGCGTGTGCCAGACGAGCACCACCCTCTTCGGCGCGGCGCTCCGCGCGGGCATGGAAATTTCCGAGAGCCGCGCACATTCCCTCTCCGTGGGCTATGTTCCGCCCTCGCAGGACGCGATGGTCTCGGAGACGAGCGACCTGAAATTCGTCAACCCGTATGACTTTCCCGTGTATGTGCTCGCCGAAACAGACAAGGGGAGCGTCTGTTTCCGCTTTTTCGGTATGCCCGACGGGAAGAAGTACGAGGTGGAGAGCCGCGTGCTCGGGCACATCGCTCCCCCGCCGCCCGAGGAGGAAGAGGGGGACGAGGACGCCATTCTTCGCGCCGAAAAGGAGGGGCTCGAAAGCGAGAGCTATCTTATTGTCCGCGGGGCGGACGGGTCGCTCCTTTCCCGCAGACGGATCCGCAAGGACCGTTACGCCCCCGTCAGGGGAAAAGTGCGCGTAAAGAGGGCGGAAGAGCCTCTTTTTCCGCCCTGCGGGGAAGAAGAAGGGGCGGAGAGCAGAGCCGAAGGGGAAGAGTTTTCGAAAAAAAACGAAAAAGAGGGGAAAATCGATTGATTTTTTCTTTTTTCTCCGCTATAATATCCAAGTGACTTTGGACGTTCCTCTGCCGCAGCACCCCATGAGGAAGCGCAAAACCAAAAACGGGAATGAACGTCTTTTCGAAAACGGAGGTAAAGTCAATGAAAGGTCTGATCGAAGCGATCGAGAGAGAAGGGCTCAAAGAAAACGTGCCGCAGTTCAACGTGGGCGACACGGTGAGAGTCGGCTACCGCATCATCGAAGGCGGCAAAGAGAGAATCCAGAATTTCGAAGGCGTTGTGATCGCCAAAAAGCACGGCGGCATCCGCGAGACGTTCACCGTCCGCCGCCTCTCCTTCGGCGTAGGCGTGGAGCGTTGCTTCCCCCTGCATTCCCCGAAGATCGCCCACGTCACCGTTGTGCGCGCGGGCAAGGTGAGAAGGGCAAAGCTCTACTACCTGAGAGGACGCACGGGCAAAGCCGCGAAGATCAAAGAACTCAAATAAGGCGAAAAGAGGCGCTCCGCCAAAGGGGCGTCTCTTTTTTTGCGGCGGAGGGACGTAAAGTTTTTTTGAAAAAGCGGTTGAAAATCGTTTACAATTCCCCGCATTTCGGTTAGAATAATATCCGACGATATAATAAGGAAACAATCGTATGAAGAAAACAAACATCTGGAACAGAATGACGGGCTGGCTCCGCGCCTTCCTCATTCTTGCACTCGTCTTCCTTGCCATCGGGCTGGGGACGCTCGGTTCCGTCACCCCCGTCGGCGACGGATGCGCGCTTTCGTCGAAAAAAGAGACCGACGGCAAATCGCCCTGTATCGTGCTCAACATCGCCAACCCCGCGGGACGCACCGATCTGTACATCAAGGAAGTGTACTTCAATGTCGGCGCGATCTATACGGAGTTCGGGAGGACCGTCACCATCCGCGTTGCCCGCGGCGCGAGCAAACAGAGCTCCTATTTCACCACCCGCGATTTTACCTTCGATAACTTTTACAGGGACGAGGAAGGCGTGAGGACGGAGTCGGGCGACGTCGCCAACTGGGTCCGCTTCGACGTTACCCGCGCAGATGACGGAACGAGCGCGGGAAGCGGTTGGAGAGTTTCGGGGAATCCCTTTATCAAGATCACCGTCGAAACGCCGAATACGACCGTTCTGATCAATGAGATCGTCTTCGTCGCGAACGACGAGGACCTTGAAGCGGAGGGCAAACACAAGCCCGTCGCGCTCAGACCGACCGTCTTCGAGGACCCCGAGTACGGCACCCTGCTCCTCGGCGGCGACCCCGCCGCGATCGTGGACGCGCACCGCATTCCTTCGGCGGCGCAGACGTCCTTCTTCCGTCTCGGACCCGAAGAGGCGTATACGATGATGACCATTTCGGAGATGCGCCAAGGCAAAAACTATGCGCGCGGCTCCGTCTATCATCTCGACAGCGTGTATAACTCCCTCGGGACCGACCTCATAGCGCTCGGCGCTCTGATCTTCGGCATGAGCCCCTTCGGGCTCCGCATCATGCCCTTCCTCGCCTCGTTCGGCATTCTCGTGTTCGGCTTCCTCTTCGTGCGCAAGCTCGCGGGGGGCAAGGACAAGGCGGGATTCATCTTTGCCGTTTTGTATGCGCTCTGCGGCATGGGCATCAGCCTCGGGCATTTCGGCACGCCGCTCATGATCGGCTTGTTCTTCTTTACGGCGGCGCTCTTCTTCGCGCTGAAATTCTTCCGCGACGGAATGCCGAAGACCGACTTCTCTTCCGCGGCTCCCGCTCTTTTCGGCGGTCTGTTCGCGGCGGCTTCGATCTGCGTCAACGGCGCGTTCATCGTACCGTGCATCGGCATTGCAGGGCTCTTCCGTGTGAGACGGCAAACGCGCGCAGAGCTCGACGCGGCGATCGACGAAGTGGAAGCGGACGAGAGCAAGCCGAATTTCGTCCCCGTCAAGGGAACGGTCACCGAGCCGCGGAAAAAACTCTCGTCGGCGCTCTCCGCCCACCGCAACAAGAGCGTGCTCTCGGGCAGCCTCTTCTTTGCGGCGCTCGTCCTGGGGACGGTCATCATCTCCCTTCTCGCCGCCCTCCCGATGAGCAACGTCTATATCAAACTCTATGACAATCCCGAAAGCCCCGCAATGAGCTTCTTCTCCCTCGTTTGGAGAGCGTTCTGCGGCGGGTTTATCGGAGAAAATTATCTCGTCTCCGCGCAGTCGGCGTGGAGCCCGTTCTATCTCCTCTTCAAGGGGACGGGGCAGTTCGCCGCCGTCACCGCGACGGGCTCGCTCGTCGCAATCGCCTCGCTCTTTGCGGGCGTCGTCGGGTTCGTGCTCGCCATTTTGCTCCTTGTGCGCAAGCTGAACGACGAATCCTTCCGCGGGGAGCTCGTCTCCGTGCTCATCCCGCTCGTCGGGCTGGTTCTCGGGCTCGCGACGGCGATCTTCGCCAAGGGCGGGCTTGCCTTCCTTCTTCTTGCCTATCTCTGTCTGTTTGCGATCGCCGCGAAAGCCGCGACGGACGAAGACGAAAAATATGCAAAGACCATCAAAATCCTGACCATTATCTGCCTCGTCGGGCTGGCGGTATGCTTCGGGCTGTTCGCCGTGTTTACCTTCTCCATCCCGACGCACGGATTCCTGTCGGGACTTTGGGCATAAACGCGCCGAGCGCGGCATTTACAGGGGGGAAAAACAATGATCGCGAAAATCCAATGCTACACCCTTTCGGGATTGGAGGGGATCCCCGTCGAAGTGGAGACGGACGTCAATAAGGGCGTTCCCTCTTACGACATGGTGGGGCTGCCCGATACGGCGGTGAAAGAGTCCAAGGAACGGGTGCGCTCCGCCCTCAAAAACAGCGGGCTTCTGTTCCCCATGAACAGGATCACCATCAACTTTGCGCCCGCAGACCTCAAAAAAGAGGGCGCGGTGTTCGACCTCGCTGTTGCCGTCTCGCTGCTCAAAGCGAGCGAACAGCTGATCGGAGCCGACGTTTCGGACATTGTCTTTCTCGGCGAGCTTGCGCTCAACGGCGATTTGCGTCCCGTCGGCGGGCTGCTCCCCATTCTCATCTCGGCAAAGTCGCACGGGTTCACGCGGTTCATCATTCCCGCCTCCAACGCCAAGGAAGCCCGCTTTTTGGGCGGCGCGGAAATTTATCCCGCGGAGAACTTGCTCGGCGTTGTGAAACATCTCGTCGGCGTGGAGCAGATCGAACCGCTCGAAACGGCGGAGTTTGCCGCCTGCAAACGGGAAAATACCTCTGCCGACCTCAAATACGTCAAGGGACAGCCCATGGCGCGGCGGGCGATCGAGATCGCCGTTGCGGGCGGGCACAACCTGCTGATGGTGGGTCCCCCCGGCACGGGCAAGACCATGCTCGCGCGGTGCCTTCCGACCATCATGCCCGACCTCACCTTCGAAGAGGCGCTCGAAATTACCAAAATCCACTCCGTTGCGGGCATTTTGGGAGAGGAAGGGATCGTGACCGAACGTCCCTTCCGCACTCCGCACCACACGGCGACGACCGTTTCGATGTGCGGCGGCGGAAACCGCGTCGTCCACCCCGGAGAGATCTCCCTCGCCCACGGCGGCGTGCTCTTCCTCGACGAACTGCCCGAATATAAGCGTTCCACCCTCGAAGCGCTCCGCCAGCCCCTCGAAGACGGAAAGATCTCCGTCTCCCGCGCGGGCGGAACCTTTACATACCCGTCTCGGTTTATGCTCTGCGCGAGCATGAATCCCTGCCCGTGCGGCAACTACGGCTCGGCGAATCTCGTGTGCACCTGCACGCCCGCCGAGATCAGACGGTACCGCAGAAAGATCTCGGGACCCCTCCTCGACAGGATCGACATCCAGGTGGAAGTGGACAACATCTCCTACGACGAGCTCACATCGGGAGAGAAGAGGGAATCTTCGGAGACGGTGCGCGAACGGGTGAACATCGCAAGGCGCATCCAGCGCAACCGCTTCTCGGAATACAAACTCAACACCAATGCGGAGATGGGGGAGCGGGAACTCAACGAATTCTGCCGTCTCGGCAGGGAGAGCGAGGAAATTTTGCGCAGAGCGTTCGAACGCATGAAGCTGTCCGCACGTGCGCGCGCCCGTATCATCAAGGTCTCGCGGACCATCGCCGACCTCGACGGCAGTGAGGAAATCCTGCCCAAGCATGTGTTCGAAGCGGTCTCGTACCGCCTCGACGAAAAGATCTGAAATGACTGCTTACACGAGGGATGAATGCGCGCTCATCTGGCTGTGCGCCTGCGCAGGGCTCGAGCCGAAAGAGAGAGTCGTCCTTCTCAGGGCGGCGGGGTCGCCGTCCGCTCTTTTCGAAAAATACGAAAGGTTTTTGGGCGTTCTTCCGCAGAGGGAGCCCCCGTGCGGGTTCGACGAACGCAAGCGGCAACTCTCCGCCCTGCTCAAAGAGATGGCGCAGAAGAAGCGCTTTGCCGTGACTGCCGTGAGCGAAGACTATCCCGAGGCGCTCAAAGCGGCTTCTCCGCCCCTCGTCCTCTTCGGAGAGGGGAAGCGGGAACTCCTCAAAGAGAAACTTTTTTGCATTGTGGGCTCCCGTATCACTCCGCCGTGGGCGGAAAAATTCGGGAGCGAGATCGCCGAAAAACTCTCGCGGCGGTTCACCGTCGTCACGGGGCTTGCGGAAGGGGGAGACCTCTCCGCCGTCCGCGGCGCGCTTCCCTCGGGCAAACTCATCTGCGTGCTGCCGTGCGGGCTCGACGAATGCTATCCCGCCGCCCATGCGGCGATCAAGGAGAGAGTGCGCGAAGCGGGGCTCCTGTTGAGCGAATATCCCTTCGAAGAGAAGACGAAGAAGTATTCCTTCCATGCGCGCAACCGCATTCTTGCGGGATTGTGCGAAGGGGTGCTCGTCCTCTCCGCGGCGGAGAAGAGCGGCGCGCTCATCACCGCAAACACCGCCCTCGAATACGGGAGAGACGTGTTTGCCGTTCCCTATAACCCCGGGATCAAGCAGGGAGAGGGGTGCAACGAACTCTTGAAGAAAGGCGCATATGTGTGCACTTGCGCGCAGGATGTGTTCGACTGTTACGGAATTCTTCCCCCCGAGGAGAAAGAGATCGTTCTCTCCCCCGAAGAGGAAAAGATCTATTCCCTTCTCCATGAGGAAGGGGAACTGCATGCGGCGATCATCGCCGAACGCGCCGATCTCCCCATTTACGAGGCGACGGCGATCCTCTCTTCGCTCGAACTCAAAGGGCTCGTCGTCAAATCGGGCGGGAACAGATACGGTTGCGTCGGATAGACCGTTTGAACAAGAAAAATCATCAGAGGTAAATATGGATCTTATCATCGTAGAATCGCCGAGCAAGGCGAAAACCATCTCGAAATATCTGAAAGGGAAGTACCGCGTGGACGCTTCGGGCGGACATATCCGCGACCTTCCCCAGAAAAAGCTCGGCGTTTCCGTCTCGCAGAACTTCGAGCCCCAATACGTCACTTCCCCCGGGAAGGAAGAGACGATCAAGCGGCTCTCCGAAGAGGCGAAACGGGCGGGAAAAGTCTATCTCGCGACCGACCCCGACCGCGAGGGCGAGGCGATCTCGTGGCACCTTCAAACCGTGCTCGGTCTCGACGCGGAAAAGGAAAACCGCATCGAATTCAACGAGATCTCTCCCAAGGCGGTGGAGCGGGCGCTCGAACATCCGCGCAAGATCGACTATAACCTCGTCGACGCACAGCAGGCGCGGCGGGTGCTCGACCGTCTCGTGGGCTATAAACTCTCGCCGCTGCTCAACAACAAGATCAGAAACGGGCTCTCCGCGGGCAGAGTGCAGTCGGTCGCGCTCCGTCTCGTCGTCGACAGGGAACGCGAAATCCAGAGCTTCAAACCCGAGGAATATTGGACGATCTCGGCAGAACTGCAAGACGGTGCAAAAAAATTCCCTTCCTTCCGCGCCCTTCTCGAAAAGAAGGGGGGAAAGAAGTGCAAGATCTCTTCCAAAGAGGAGGCGGACGCGGCGCTCTCCGCCCTGCGCAGCGGCAATTATACGGTGACATCCGTCAAGAAATCGATTGCCCGTTCGCACGCTCCCGCTCCCTTTACGACGAGCACCCTCCAACAGGACGCTTCCAACAAACTCGGCATGACTTCGCCCGAGACCATGCTCATGGCGCAACACCTCTATGAGGGCATGGACGTGGAAAACGAAGGACATATCGCATTTGTCACCTATATCCGTACCGATTCCACCCGCATTTCCGCGGACGCACAGGCGGCGGCGCTCGACTATATCGCCGAAAAGTACGGCAAGGAGTACTGCCCCGCCAAGCCCAATTTCTACGCTTCCAAAAAGGGCGCGCAGGACGCGCACGAGGCGATCCGTCCCATCGATCTCAAGCTGACGCCCGAGATCGCGCGCAAGATGCTCGACCGCAAACACTACAACGTCTATAAGCTCATCTATGAGCGTTTTATCGCTTCCCAGATGGCGGAGGCGCAGTACGATTCGATGCAGATCGAGATCGGGAACAGCGGGTACGGGCTCCGCGCGAGCGGAAAGGCATTGCGCTTTGCGGGCTTTACCGTCGTCTACCAGGAGTATAAAAAAGAGGACGAAGAGGAGCCGAGCCCTCTCCTGCCCCCCCTCGGCGAAGGGGACGCGCTCGTCTCGCTCGGCGATAAGGCGGAACAGAAATTCACCAAACCGCCCATCCGCTACACCGACGCTTCCCTCGTGAAGGCGATGGAAGACAAGGGGATCGGACGTCCTTCGACCTACGCTTCCATCATTTCCGTGCTCAACAAACGCAAATACGTGACGAAGGACGGGAAGTATATGCTTCCCACCGAGATCGCCTACCGCATTACCGACATGCTCGTGAAATATTTCACCGACGTGATGGACGTCGGCTTTACGGCGGATATGGAAGAAAAACTCGACGAGATCGAAGAGGGCGGCAAGGATTGGCACTCCATCATTGCGGCGTTCTATCCGCCTTTCGAGGAAAAACTCCGCTTTGCGAGCTCCGACGGCGACGAGCTAACCGACATTCTCTGCGAAAAATGCGGGCGTCCCATGGTGCGGAAAAACGGCAAGTACGGAAAATACCTTGCCTGTACGGGCTATCCCGCCTGCTCGAATATCATCAGCGAAGGAGAGGTGGAAGTCACCGGCACGCCCTGCCCCAAGTGCGGCGCGATGATGACGGTCAAGACGGGACGGTACGGCAAATTCCTCGCCTGCCCCAATTATCCCTCCTGCAAATCGACCCTTCCCTTCGAGGAGGAGAAGAAGGAGACCGTGTACGAGGGCGTTTGCCCCGAATGCGGAAAGCCCACCAAAAAGCTGTACTCCCGTACGGGGAAACCCTATTACGGTTGCAGCGGCTACCCCGTATGCAAATTCATGAGCTGGGACACACCGACAGGGCAGAAGTGCCCCGTCTGCGGCGGCGCGCTCGTGACGACGGTCAAAGGCGTTGTAAAATGCGCCAACCGTGAATGTTCGTACCGCCCCGAGAAGCCCGAAAAGGCGGCGAAAACGCCCAAGAGCGCAAAAAAGGCGAAGGCGTGATACGGGTCATCGGCGCGGGGCTCGCGGGGAGCGAAGCCGCCTACTTTTTGGGAAGCCGCGGCGTAGACGTGGAGCTCGCCGAGATGAAGCCGAAAAAGTTTACTCCCGCCCATGAGAGCGAGGGGTTCGGGGAGCTCGTCTGCTCCAATTCCCTCAAGAGCAACGACGTTTACGGAAACGCCTGCGGGCTCCTGAAAGAGGAGATGAGGCGGCTGGGCTCGCTCACCATGCAAGCGGCGGAATTTTCCCGCGTGCCTGCGGGGGGCGCGCTCGCCGTCGACCGCGAGAAGTTTTCCGCATATGTGACGGAGCACATCAGAGCATGCAAGCATATCACCGTCGTCTGCGAGGAAATATGCGCCCTGCCGCAAGCGGGAATTGTCGCGACGGGACCGCTCACTTCCGATCCGCTCATGCGGGATATCGAAGAAAAATTCGGGACCCAGCACTTCTTCGACGCGTCCGCGCCCATCGTCTCCCGCGAGAGCATCGACATGGCGCACGTCTTTTCTGCCGACCGCTACGGAAACGGCACGGGGGATTACCTCAACTGTCCGCTCAACAAGGAAGAATATGAGCTCTTCGTGCGGGAATTGCTCGGCGCGGAGCGCGCAAAACTGCATACGTTTGAGAAAAACGAGATCTTCGAGGGGTGTATGCCCGTCGAAGTGATGGCGGCGCGGGGAAAAGATACCCTGCGCTTCGGCACATTTAAGCCCGTGGGGCTCTTCGACGGCGAGGGGAAACGCCCCTATGCCGTACTGCAACTCCGCAAGGAGAATGCCGCGGGGACGATGTACGGGCTCGTCGGCTGCCAGACCAACCTCAAATTCGGGGAGCAGAAGCGGGTCTTTTCGCTCATTCCCGCCCTTCGCAACGCAGAGTTCTTGCGCTACGGTGTCATGCATCGCAATTCCTACCTCAACGCGCCCGAGGTCCTGAACGCCGATTTTTCGGTCAAAACGCAACACAGGTTGTATTTTGCGGGGCAGATCACGGGCGTGGAAGGGTATGTGGAAAGCGCCGCCTCGGGGCTTCTTGCCGCCGTGCACGTTTGGAACGCGCTCAGCGGCAGAGCGGCATATGTGCCCGAGGACACTTCGGTGTGCGGCGCGCTCTCCCGCTATATCGCCGCGCCCAATCGGCACTTCGAACCCATGAATGCGAACTATGGCATTCTCCGTCCCCTCGACGTGCGCGAAAAAGCCGAAAAACGCCGTCTGATGGCGGAACGCGCCCTCGCCGAGATCGAAAATTTCAAGGCATATTCGCAAATTTGACGCCCGCGCTTCGTTTCGGAGCGAAAAAAACGGGGTATATATAAAAAAATCCCTGCGCCCACGCGGCGCCGCGACAAGGAGAACCATATGGAATTCAGAGGAACAACCATCTGCGCCGTGAAAAAAGACGGCGTGACGGCGATCGCCGGCGACGGACAGGTCACCATGGGCGAGAGCGTCGTCTTCAAAAACAGCGCCGTGAAAGTGCGCAGGATCTACGGGGGCAAGGTCATTCTCGGCTTTGCGGGGAGCGTTACCGACGCGTTTTCCCTCTCCGAGCGGTTCGAGGGCATGCTCAACAAGTTTGCGGGCAACCTGATGCGCTCCGCGGTCGAACTCGCCGATCTGTGGCGGTCGGATAAAGTGGGCAGAAAACTCGACGCGATGATGATCACCGCGGACAAGGATACGCTCCTGATCTTATCGGGCACGGGGGAAGTCATCGAACCCGACGAGGGGATCTGCGCCATCGGGAGCGGCGGGAATTACGCCCTTGCGGCTGCTCGCGCCCTCTCCCAGAACACCGACTTCTCCGCCGAAGAGATCGCACGCAAGTCCCTTAAGATCGCTTCGGAGATCTGCGTCTTCACCAACGACCATATCATCTGCGAGGTGGTATAAGTTCACGGAATTCGCAAAAGCATTTCCGTGAGGGTCAAAAAAGCGGCAACTCAGCCCGCATATTCCTTATCTATTGGAGGTCAAAGCGATGGATTTATCGCCCAAACAGATCGTAAACGAACTCAATAAGCACATCATCGGGCAGGAAGAGGCGAAAAAAGCCGTCGCCATTGCCCTGAGAAACCGTTACAGACGGGCGCAACTCTCCCCCGAACTGAGGGAGGAGATCACCCCCAAAAATATCATCATGAAAGGTCCCACGGGGGTGGGCAAGACGGAGATCGCACGCCGCCTCGCCAAGCTCGTGAAAGCCCCCTTCATCAAGGTGGAGGCGACCAAGTACACCGAAGTCGGCTACGTCGGCAAGGACGTCGAAGGCATGGTGCGCGACCTCGTGGAGTGCGCCTTCCGCCTCGTCAAGGACGAAAAGACCGCCGAAGTTTCGGTAAAAGCGACTGCCGTCGCCGAGACGAAGATGGTGAAACTGCTCGCCGAACTCAAAAAGGCGGACAGAGGGGAGACCCCGCACGAAATTTTCGAGGCGAATCTGCTCGATTCTCTGCGCAAGGGCGTGTTCGACAACCTCGTCATCGAGACGGAAATCAGGGACGAGCCCAAAAACATGGAACTCATCCCCGGGGGCGCGGCGATCAACCTCGGCTCTATCTTCGGAGAAATGCTCCCCCAGCGCAAGAAAAAGCGCAAGATCACCGTGAAAGAGGCGATGAAGTTCTTTATCGCCGAGGAGAGCGATAAACTCATCGACGACGACGCAGTCAAGGAAGAGGCGTTAAGACGCGCCGAGAACGACGGCATCATCTTCATCGACGAGATCGACAAGATCGCGGGCAAGGAAAATACCTCGGGCGCGGACGTCTCCCGCGAGGGCGTGCAACGGGACATTCTCCCCATTGTGGAAGGAAGCACCGTTATGACGAAGTACGGTCCCGTCAAGACCGATTATATGCTCTTCATCGCGGCGGGCGCGTTCCACGTCGCGCGGGTAGAGGACCTGATCCCCGAACTGCAAGGGCGGTTCCCCGTTTCGGTGGAGCTCTCCTCCCTCACCAAAGAGGATTTCGTCAATATCCTGACGAACACCGAGCATTCGCTCACCCAGCAGTACGCCGTCCTTCTCGCCGTCGATAACATCGACCTGCAATTCACCCCCGACGCGATCGCGGCGATCGCCGAAATTTCCGAAGAGATCAACCTCACGAGCGAGGACATCGGCGCGCGCAGATTGCATACCGTCATGGAATATCTGCTGGAAGATATCTCCTTCAACGCGGGCGGCGGCGACTATCCCGTCGTCACCGTGCGGATCGACCGCCCGTACGTCGAGGAGCATTTGTCCAAGATCACAAAGGACAGAGATTTGAAGAAATACGTACTCTGATTTCGCGAAAAATCTTGCTATGCAATCTTTTTCGCGAGGAAATGAGCGTTGGCGGTTTAACTTTCTTGTCCTCTCGGTCGTTTCATCGGGCAAGAAGTTGCAAGAGTGCAACAAATGTTGTCGCGCAGCGAAGAAGCGTGGTTCTTCTCGCGCAAGGGGATTATAAGATTTCGCGAAAAATCTTTTGCTTCGCAAAATCTTTTTCGCGAGGAAATGAGCTTTGGCGGTTTAACTTTCTTGGTCCTCTCGGTCGTGTTGACGGACAAGAAGGCAAAAGGTTTTGCCAAATTGGGTCGCCCACGGCGGAAGTGAATTCCGCCTAAGGCAAGAGGATTATAAGATTTCGCGAAAAATCTTGCTATGCAATCTTTTCCGCGAGGAAATGAGGGTGCTACATAGTCTCGGCGCCCCTTTTAGGGGAGCTGTCACCGAAGGTGACTGAGGGGTTTTCAGAAACCCTTTTGGCTCACTTTGTTCGCCACTTTCCCTTTCAGGGACAGCAAGTATTTATCTTGGCGGGACAGCGATGGTAGCGACTGTACGGATTTAATAAGGAGAAAAGGATGATCAACATTCCAAAAGGGACAAAAGACGTGCTTCCGAGCGACGTTTATAAGTGGCAGTACATCGAAGACGTCGCCCGTAAAACTGCACACGGGTACGGTTTTGCGGAAATCCGCACCCCCGTTTTCGAACACACCGAGCTCTTTTTGCGCGGCGTGGGGGAGACGACGGACGTCGTCGGCAAAGAGATGTATACCTTCCTCGACAAGGGGGGACGCTCCATTACCCTCCGCCCCGAGGGCACGGCGGGGGTCGCGCGCGCGTTCGTCGAAAACGGCTTGCAGGGCGGCGCGATGCCCTTTAAGGCGTATTACCTCTTTTCCGCCTACCGCTACGAACGCCCGCAGGCGGGAAGGCTCCGCGAGTTCCACCAATTCGGCGCGGAACTGTACGGCGCTTCCTCTCCCTCGGCAGACGCGGAAGTCATCGCCCTTGCGGACGGTTTCCTCAAAAATTTGGGGCTCGGACATGTGCGGCTGAATCTCAATTCCATCGGCTGTCCCGCATGCCGCGCGAAATATCAGGAAGCGCTCCGCGACTATTTCCGCCCCCACCTTTCCGAAATGTGCCCCGATTGCAACGAACGTTTCGCAAAAAACCCCATGCGCATGATCGACTGCAAAGAGGAGGGCTGTAAAAAATTCACGGCGGGCGCGCCGCGTATGCTCGACTTCTTGTGCGACGACTGCAAAGCGCACTTCGAAGAGGTGAAATCCCTCTTGTCTGGGGCGGGGATCGAATTTTATATCGACCCTTCCATTGTGCGCGGGCTCGACTATTACAGCCGCACGGTGTTCGAATTCACTTCTTCCGCGGCGGGCGCGCAGGGCACGGTGCTCGGCGGGGGAAGATACGACGGGCTTCTGTCCCAACTCGGCGCAAAGCCCACACCCGCGGTCGGGTTCGGAGCGGGCATCGAACGGCTCCTGATGGTGCTCGAAGCGGAGGACGTGCAAATCCCGACCCCCGAGGGCGTTACCTGCTATCTGCTCGGCATGGACGGCAAGAGCCGCCAAAAGGCATTTCTCCTTGCGGAAGAGCTGAGAAAGGCGGGCGTCTCCTGCGAGACCGACCTCATGGAGCGTTCGGTGAAGGCGCAGTTCAAATATGCGGACAAGCTCGGCGCGAAGTTCGTCGCCGTCATCGGCGAGAGCGAACTTGCAGAGGGAGCCGCCGAAGTCAAAAACATGCAAAACTCTCTCTCCGAACGGGTGAAATTCGAAGAGCTTGCACAATATATCAACGAGAGGTGAAGAGATGGTCAAGGAAATGACGGGAAAGGAACTCGATGAACTTGTGGCGACGGGAAAGAAGGTCGTGTGCGACTTTTTCGCGACCTGGTGCGGACCGTGCAGAATGCTCGCGCCCGTGATGGAGGAGCTCAGCGAAGAGTTCCCCGAGGCGGCGTTCGCCAAAGTGGACGTGGACAAGAACGGAGATTTAGCCGCTTCGCTCAACGTCTTCTCCATTCCCGACGTGTTCGTGTTCGACGGGGGAGAGGTCAAGGCGCATAACCTCGGCTACCTTCCCAAGGAACAGATGAAGGAATTTTTGAAAGCCAATCTTTGAAAATATGCGCCGCCGCGGGTGACTGCCCGCGGCGGCGCTTCCGAAAGGGAATTTTTCGCAATCCCTTTGAAAGGGTTGATATTTCGCAAAATTCATGATATACTGTATCGGAGCTCTGTTTTGGGAGAAAGGACATGAAGCATAAAATCATCGCGCTTGCCGCCGTCGCCGCGGCGATCTGCATGGCGGCGGGGTTTGCGGCTTGCAAACCGCAGGGGACGGAGCCCGAACACGAGCATTCTTACGGGGATTGGATCAGCGGTCCCGAGACCCATTGGAGAGAGTGCGAGACCTGCCACGAGAAATTCGCCGAGGCGAAGCATTCCTACCGCAATGTCGTAGGGCAGAATTATACGGTCTATCTGAACGGCAGTATGCCGAACCCCATATTGAGGCTCAGTGCGGAGGGGAGTTCCAATGAGATCCTCGTCAAGGAAGTTTGGGTGTGCGTCCAATCGGAAACGGCTTCGCTCCGCGTTTCGTACTCCGCTTCGGAGGGGGGAACGTTCGCAAGCAATGCGGAGATCCCCGCGGGAAGCAGCGGTTGGACGAAAGCGGGATTCCCCGCGGCGGGAATGCTGCTCTCGGCGGCTTCCTATTTCCGTCTGGATGCGGTCGGCAGCGATATTACCGTTCAGGAGATCGTCTTTTTGGGGTGCCGCACGGGCGCGGAAGAGGAGCTCTTCTTGCTCACGCCCGAGATCGTGGGCGCGACGGGGCAGGAATACAACCGCCAGAAGGGGCTCATCGACGCGCAACAGTTCCCCAACGAAAAGAGGGAATGCTATCTGTGCCACTACCCCGAGCCCAAGACGCAGGAGTGAGTTGATTGGGTGGAGATGTTTCGACTGCGGCTACGCCTTCGCTCAACATGACGTATTTAACCCCTCAGTCTCGCTTTGCTCGACAGCTCCCCTATAGGGGCGCCAAGGGGAAAGCCCGACAAGGGGCGCCAAGGGTTTTAGAATTTTGAGAGAGAAGAAACAACCGAATATCTTTGGGGCGGAGTGAAAGTCTCCACCGGCAGTAAAGTCTGCGAAGGGCGCACGGCGCCCCCGAGCGGGTGAAATTCCCGCACCGACGGTCATAGTCCGGATGAAAAAAGAAATTTTTTTGGCGCGCGCCCCCGTTCCCACGGGGGCGCGCGCCGCGATAAGGAGTACGTTATGAAAACAAAGAGCAGATTTTTCAGCACGACGCGGATTGTGATGATCGCGCTTTTCGGCGCGCTTGCGGGACTTTTACATATCGCGAAGTTTCCGCTCCCGTTCGCCTTCCCGGGCTTTTTGGAATTCGATTTTTCAGACATTCCGCTCTTTATCGGCACTTTCGCGCTCGGACCCATCTCCGGGTGCTTGATCGTCGTCGTGAAACTGCTGGTGAAACTCGTCTGTATAGGGACTTCCAATATGTTCGTCGGGGAACTCGCAAATCTTTTGATCGGGTTCGGTTTCGTCATTCCGGCGGGGCTCCTCTACAAGCGTTTCCGCACATGGAAGGGCGCTTTGCTCGCCATGGGCGTCGGGACGCTCTCCTCCGTCGCGGTCGCCATCCTCGCGAACCGCTTCCTCCTCATTCCCTTCTATGTAAATATCACCTTCCAAGGGAATTGGGAACTCTTGCTCGACCCGATGCAAAAATTGTTCCCGAGCATCACGCAGGCGACGTTCTATCGGTTTTATCTCTGGGTCTCCGTTCTTCCCTTCAACGTGATGCGCTGTCTCATCGCGGGGGTGGTGACCTTTGTCGTTTACAAACACATCTCCCGTTTTATCAACCGCATCGGCGAACGGCTCGAACCGAAGGGAGGGGACGAAAAGGGCGTCCGCACGCGAGACGTTGTCGTGACCGCCGTCTGTATCGCCGTCGTGTTGTTGCTCGTCCTCTTTGCGTTGCTCCGCTATTTTCTTTGGGAATAGTTTCCCAAAATTCTTGCAAAAATTGCCCGTATCGGATATAATATACCCGTATGGCAACGTTTGTTTCGCACTCCCCCGAAGAGACCCTTCTCTGGGCGGAAAAATACGCCGAGACTCTCCGCGCGGGAGATACCGTCCTTCTCGACGGCGATATGGGCGCGGGGAAAACGGTCCTCGCAAAGGGAATTGCAAGAGGGCTCGGGATTTCGGACGAGATCACAAGCCCCACCTATGCCTACGTCAATACCTATGGGGAGAAGCTCTTCCATTTCGACTGTTACCGCATTGCGAGCGAACGGCAGGCGGTCGAGCTCGGCTTTTGCGATTACTTCTTATCGGGCGGGATCTGCCTCGTGGAGTGGAGTGAGAATATTGCGGGTCTTTTGCCCGAAAACTGCAAACGGGTGCGCATTTCGGGAATGGGAGAGGGTCCTCGGGAGATCGAATTTTGAAATTTTTGGCATTCGATACGGGCGGAAAATATCTGTCCGTCATCGCATTCAACGGAAAAGAGGCGGCGAAAATTTATCTCGGCGACCCCGCCATGAAGCACTCCGTTTTGCTCATGGACAAGATCGATGAGGCATTGGCTCGGGCGCACATGTCCGCCGCCGAATGCGACTTTTTCGCGACCGTCATCGGTCCCGGTTCCTTTACGGGCATCCGCATCGGGATTGCCACCGCAAAGGGGCTCTGCGCCGCGCTCTCCAAGCCCGCGCTCGCCGTCACTTCCTTCGACTGTATCGCATACAATGGGGAGAGCGAAAAAAGGCTCGCCCTCGTCGACGCGGGACGCGGGGAGCTTTACGCCTGCGGCTATGAGGGGGATAAGATCGTGTTCGGACCTGCGATCCTGCCGATTCCGCAGGCGGAAGCCCTCGTAAAAGAGGGATATGTTCCACTTTCGGCGGAGCCCGTCCCCATGGAGAGCAGACGCGCCGACCCCTGCGAGGGGCTCCTCTGCGCCGTGCTCGCAAACAAAGAAAATACCCTGCCGCCCGACGGGCTGCACGCCTTTTATATGAGAAGATCTTCGGCGGAGGAGAACCGCAAATGAACGGCAGATTTTGGACGTTTGAGGATTTGAACGAGATCGCCGCGCTCGAAAAGGAGTGTTTCCCGAGCGACGCATGGAACGTGCGTATGCTTGCCGAAGCCTTTCTCTCGGGGCGGTTTATCGGCGTTCTCCTCGAAGAGGACGGCGCGGTCACCGCATACGGCGGGGTGAACTACGTCGAGGAAGAGGGGGAACTCGAACTCATCGCGACCGCCGAAATGTACCGCCGCTGCGGACGGGGGAAGAAGGTGCTCGACGACCTCATCGCCGAGGCGAAAAAACGGGGGGTAAAGCGGCTCTTCCTCGAAGTGCGCGTCTCCAACACGCCCGCGCTTCTGTTCTATCTCGCAAACGGCTTTAACGGATTGTACGCGCGCTCGCGTTACTACGAAAACGGCGAGGACGCGCTCGTCATGACAAAGGAGCTCTGATTGGAAGTTTCCGTTCTCCGCAGGGGAAGGGGGCGCGACCTCGTTTTTCTGCACGGTTACCTCGCGACAAAGGAGAGTTTCTTTCCGCAGATCGAATATTTTTCCGATTTTTACCGCGTGACGGCGTTCGACTTTCCCGGGTTCGGCAAAAGCGCGCCCATCCCCGCCGCATGGTCGGTGGGCGACTACGCCGACTGGACGGAGGATTTTTTGAAAAAAGAGGGGATTTCCTTCCCGCTCGTTATCGCCCATTCCTTCGGCGGGCGGGTGGCAGTCAAGTGCCTTGCGCGCGGCAACCTGTTCGACCGCGCCGTGCTGTGCGGCTGCGCGGGGATCCGCCCGAGACGGACGATCGGCTACTATGCGCAAGTGTACGCCTATAAATTCGTGCGGAAGATCGCACCCATGTATGCAAAAACGCACTTCGGGAGCGAGGAATACCGCACGCTCTCTCCCCTGATGCGGGAGAGCTATAAAAAGATCGTAAACGAGGATCTGCGCGGGGACGCGGAGAAAATTTCCCGCCCCGTGCTCTTTATCAACGGCGAAAACGACACCGCGACGCCGCCCTCTTCGGCGAAAATTTATCAAAACTGCGTGAAGGGGAGCAAGCGACTCGTTCTGCGGGGGTGCGGGCATTTTTGCCACCTCGACGACCCGCTCGCCTTCGACCTGGCGGCAGAGGAGTTTTTCAATGACGTTTGAAATGCGGCAATATCTTTACGGACTCATCGCGGGCGCGGTCGCGGCTTACTTCTGCGCCCTCTTTTCCGTGCGTCTTGCGGGGCTTTTGCAACAGAGCGGCTACCGCGGCGGACGCTTCCTCAAATGGTACTTCCGCCGTGGAAATATCCAGCGCAAACGCCTCTCCCTGCTTGCGCTCTCGCTCGCGCTTCTCACCGCGTTGTTTTCCGTCTGTTTCTGCTTTTTGCCCTTTGCGTGGGCGAACCTCATTTCGGCAATCCCCTTTGCGGGGATCGGCGTTTTGTACCTCGTCTCCGAGAAGAAATTTGCCCTGAAAGTCAAAACGGTACGCACTCCGCGCTTTGTGCGGCTTTTGGCGGCGCACAGCGTTTTGCTCTTCGCGCTCTGCTGCGGCGCGGGGTTCGGGCTCTCCGCGGCGTCGGTCGCGGTAGGGAAAACATGGTTCTATCTTCTGCGGTTCGTGCCGCTCTCCGTCCTTCCCGCATTGCTCCCGCTCCTGCTCGCGCTTGCGAACCTTCTCATGTGCGCATATGAACTTCCGCACAACCGCGCATTCGTCCGCAAAGCGCGGAAGGCGCTCTCGGAGAGCAACTGTATCAAGGTCGGCATTACGGGTAGTTTCGGCAAGACGAGCGTCAAGCACTATGCGCAGGCAATGCTTTCGTCCAAATTTTCGGTGATCGCGACCCCCGCCTCCTACAATACCCCCGTCGGGATTGCAAAGACGGTGAACGAAGGGGGGCTCGAATGCGATATTTTCCTCGCCGAAATGGGCGCGCGGCGGCGGGGGGACATCAAGGAGCTCTGCGGGCTCGTTGCGCCCGCGTACGGCGTGATCACGGGGATTTGCCCCCAACATATCGAAACTTTCGGCTCTCTCGAAGAAATCCGCAGGGAGAAGGGCGAGCTTGCCGCCTGCGCGAAGACCCTTGTGCTCGGCGCGAGCGCGGACCTTCCCGCGGAGGGAGCGGATAAAGTCTTGCGCGAGGGGATCGACTTCGCCGCCGAGGACGTGGAGCTCTCTGCCGAAGGGGTGCGGTTCTGCCTGCGGCTTGGGGAAGAGCGCGTCAACATTTCCGCGCGGCTGTTCGGCAGACACGCCGCCGAGGACATCGCGCTCGCCGCGGCGCTCTGCTCGCTCTTCGGCATGACGGCGGAGGAGATCGCAAAAGAGGCGGAAAAATTACAGCCCGCGCCGCACAGGTTACAGCTGCTCAGAGCCAACGGGCTGAATATTCTCGACGACAGCTACAATTCCAACATCGAGGGGGCGAAAAACGCGGCGGAGGCGTTCGGGCTCTTCCCGGGGCGGCGGTACGTCGTGACGCCCGGGCTTGTGGAGCTCGGCGCGCTCGAAGAGGAGAAGAACAGGGAACTCGGCGCGCTTCTCACGGGGTTCGAGGTCATTTTGGTGGGCGAGACCCTCGTTCTGCCCGTGCGGAGAGGGTATCTCGACGCGGGCGGGGACGAAGCCCGTATCCGCACCGTTCCCACGCTCGAAAAGGCGCAGGAACTGCTCGCGGCGGAACTCGCCGCGGGGGACAGCGTGCTCTTCCTCAACGACCTGCCCGATATTTACCGCTAAATAAGGAATTTTGATTTTCAGACACCGAAGAAGACCCCTTCGGTGTTTTTTTTGCGGAAAAAATTGCGCCGCCCGCCTTTTTCCGACGGAAAAAAGGCGGGCGGCAGACCCAAGCAGACCAAATTATAAGGAGAGAAAATATGAAGACGGTCGCTGTGTTTTTCGGCGGGAAGTCCAACGAGAGAGAAATTTCGGTGATCACGGGCATTTACTGCGCCAACCTTTTGAAGAGCGCATACCGCGTTCTGCCCGTGTACCTCGACCCGTCTGGCGGAATGTTGCTCGCAGAGAGCGGCGGCGTGGAGGATTTCCGCAGGCAGGCGGAGCAAAAGTTCCGCGGGGCGAAGCGGCTCGCCTTTGTCACGGGGGGCTTGGCTCCCGAGGGAAAGCCGAAAAAGCGCATTGCGGTCGACTGCGCGCTCAACTGCTGCCACGGCGGCATGGGGGAAGGGGGCGTTCTCTCCGCACTGCTGGAATGGTTTCGCATTCCGTCCGCGTCTCCCGCGCTCGCACCCTCGGCGGTCTTCCTCGACAAAGCCCTCTCGAAATTTCTGCTTGCGGGAATGGGCGTTCCCGTTCTGCCCTCGTTCGCCCTCCGCGAACGGGAGTTTGCGGCGGGGGAGTGGAAGGAGCGGGCGGCGCGGCTCGGCTACCCCGTGATCGTAAAGCCGTGCAGGTTGGGTTCGAGCATCGGCATTGCCGTCGCAAAAAACGAGGAAGCGCTCGATGAGGCGCTCCGCCTTGCCTTCCGCCTCGACGGAGCCGCGCTCGTCGAAACATATCTCGAGGGCAAGCGCGACCTCAACGTCGCCGCCTACCGCGCGGAGGAGCGGGTCGTTCTCTCTCCCGTGGAAGAAGTGTTTTCCGCCGCGCCGATCCTCACCTTCGGCGAAAAGTACGAGGAGACGGGGGAGCGGCAACACGAACTGCCCGCCCGTCTTCCCGAGGGGACGGCGGAGAAGATCGCGCAGACGCTCGCGTGCGTATATGAGCAGTTGGACATGTGCGGCATTGTGCGCGCGGATTTTTTGCTTGCGCCGACGGGCGAGGTCTACTTCAACGAACTCAACACCGTGCCGGGAACGCTCGCCGCGTATCTGTTCGGAGAGAGCCTGACCGAGGCGCGCGGACTGCTCGTGCGGCTCGTGGAAGAGGGAATGAGGGAGCGCCCCGAAAAGGAGACGGTCGAGAGCGGAATTCTTTCAAAACCCCTGTTTTTCGGCAAAAATCGCTCAAAAATGAATATTTAGATAAATGTCTAAATAATATTTAGATATTTATCGAAATAAAGAAAAAGGCGGGGTTTTGTTTACATATTTATATATACGCGTGCGCGCGCGTGGGGATCTCGCCTTTGCCCACGGTGGGGGTTAAAAATGCGGAGCCCCCTTTCCCCCTCGCTTTGCTCGGGTACTTTCCCCCGCTTCGCGAGGGACAGCAAGCACCCCCACCACCGCCTGACGGCGGAGCCGCCCCCTTCAAAGGGGGCAGCTCTGTGCCCACCCCGATGGAGGGGGGGGAGGGGTGTGGGGCGGATTCTAAATACGTCACCCTGAGCCTGTCGAAGGGTGTCCGCTTTATAATGAGGTCATGTTTCGACTTCGGCTACGCCTTCGCTCAACATGACGTAATTAGAATAATGTGGAGATGTCTCCACTGCGGTCGACATGACAGTTGAGGAACCCCTCAGTCACTCACTGCGTTCGTGACAGCTCCCCTATAAGGGGCGCCAAGGAGGCGGATTCTGATTACGTCACCCTGAGCTTGTCGAAGGGTGTCCACTTTATAATGAGGTCATGTTTCGACTGCGCTCAACATGACGTGATTAGAACAGCGTGTTAGAACGTGCTTGGACGGAGCAAGATTCCCTCGGGGAGTGGCTGTTCGGACTTCGTTCTTTCCGTTACGGCTCGGAATGACGCACAGGCACGGGGCGGAAGTGAAAAAATATGACAAAAAAGGGGAAAAATCACAAAAAAGGCTCAATTTCTCAAAAATAAAGGTGAAAAAATTTCTTAAAACTCTTGACATGAAACACCCGCTTTGTTATAATACCCATGTACACTTAGCGGATTATACCTGCTGAGGGTCTGCAATTTCATACGATAGATACGATCTCGGTCCGAATTTTTTGCAAAAAAGCGGAAACGCACACCCCGAAGCGGTGATGTTTTTCTGCCGACTTCGGGTATTTCTGTCATTTTTTTCAAAAAAGTTTCCTTTTTTGATTTTAATTACTTGACCGAGGTTCGAAATCGTGATAAAATGTAGCCCGAGGTGTGGCATAAGCCCTTTTATGTGCACTTTTTAAGGTAAGAAAAATAAGGAAAGGAGAATCATTATGGAAAGACAATCAACCAGTAAGCTTTACAGAGCCCTGATTGCCGTTGTGGCTTTCTTTGTGCTTTGCACGTCTGCCATATTGTTTGCTTCCTGCGGGACTAACCCTCTCGAATGTGAGCATACATACGGCCCCGGCGATGTAAAAGAAGTCAGAGTAGCCGACTGCGGCAACGACGGCACTGTTACTTACGAATGCTCCAAGTGCGGCGCTCTCGTAACCGTTACGGTTACGCTTGCGACGGGCGAACACGAGATCGTGAACGGCCGTTGCAAGAAGTGCGGCGCTACGGGCACGGAAGGCAGTTTGACGCTTGCCGATCTGAAAGCAGACCTTACGTCGATCCTCACCGCATTGAATACCGTTGCGGGGAAGGCTGATGTAGATAAGGTTGCAAGCTCCGTCGTTGAGGCTCTCAAGAACCCCGATACGACGATCCCCAACCTCTGGAAGCTTTTGACCGATATCAGAGATAACATCGCGGAGCTTGACTTCGGCGACATCGAAATTATCGACGACGGCGAGACCACCACGCTCGGCGCGGTCATCGCTTCTCTGTACAAGCAAGTCAACAAGCTCTATGTCGACCTCACCGACGAAGGCAAGAATACGGACGGTCTCTATGACCTGCTTGTCGGCGTTGGCGGAACGGGTACGCAGGAACACGTGCACAACTGGGTGCTCGAGCTCAAGGATCCCGACAGCTACAGCTGCACCGAGCCCAACATCTATGTCTGGGGCTGCTCCTTCTGCACTGCAACGAAGGGCGAGGAAGTCACCGTTATGGCGACCGGTCACGCAACCGAGTTCGAGACGGGCAAGACCGCAGCAGGTCACCATTACGACGCGACCTGCATTTCCCCTGCACGCGTAGAGGGCTATTGCCACAACTGCGGCGAGTGGACCGGCGAATGGACGACCCAGGGTCAGCCTACCTATCAGCACCACTATGTGCTTGAAACGGGCACTGATGCTGACGGCGAGACGGGTGCCAAAGGTTCCTGCACTTCCGTTCATAAGAACGTGTACCACTGCGAGACCTGCGGCGGCGCTTACGTCGAAGAGACCACGGGCAGCTCGAACGGTCAGCACAACTACTACTATGTTGCGAATGAGGATGGCACCAACAAGCAGCCGATGGAGGATAAGGATAAGATCGCTGTTTGGAATAAAGCTCATCCCGATGACACGATCACCGATCTCAGCGAGCTCACCGTGAGTGAGGAGCAAGAACTCAACGAACTTCTCAAAGAAGGTCGTCTTGAGGATGGTCGTGTTTACGCGCTCAACGTTGTTTACTATTCCGCTCCCAACTGCGTCGATCCTGCGCTCATCGTTGTCGAGTGCATGGAGTGCGGCGTTCGCTATGCGTACACCTTCGGTCAGCCCGACGGACATCACTTCATCCTTGTGCATGAAGAAGATGCTGCGACCTGCACGATGGATGGCGTGAAAGAGTACTTCTACTGCGATCACTGCGGATATTTCTTCTTCCTTGACGGAATCAATAATGGCGACCTTGTCGAAATCTCCACCGGCACCTTTGCGGGGCACAAAGAGTTCCCGGCAACCGCCAATCTTGGTTCCAAAGAATATACGAGAAACTACATGACCGACCTTGACGGCAAAGTCATCAACGACAAGACGAACAAGGCGCTCGAAAATCAAGCCGCTTACGATGTTGCGACCGACGGCGCTCCCGCGCTCGGGCACGACTATGTGGTCGTTTACACCAACAACCGCAAGTGCGTCACCGCGCAGGACTACATCCTTGTCTGCCAGCGTAAGGGTTGCTTGGCGCATGACGGTACCACGGAGTTCAGCTCTCTTGTTAAAGTTGAGGGCGAAACGAAAGCTACCGACAGTACGGCTCTCTTCTATCAGGCTGTGAAGAATGGTCCTTACTTCCTGAAAGGACTTACGGGCGACAACACGAAGTCCGTGCTCGACGTTTTGCTTGCAACCGTCAATGAGACGGCTGACGATACTGCCGATACGACTTCCGACCTCACGAAGGAATGGGAGGCGATCAAGGACGGCGAAAGAGCCGATGTGTTTATTTGGCTTGCAGAGCACGGCTATCTTGTCCGCGACTCGTTAGACGATGAAGTCTTCGGAAGCATCTCCATAGATGACACGAAGAAGTGGTACGATGCGGAAACCGGCAAGCTCACGGATGACGCTAAGACCGCAATCGATGAGTATCTTGCCAAGCTCGACGCGCTCCAGGAAGGCGAATATGACGGCGAATATGACCTTGCGAAACTTTACAACGGATACAGCAAGGCGGAAACGGGCACCACGACGAAGACGAAGGTCGCAAGCAACGTTCTTGTCGGCTTCGAACTTCCCGTCACGGGTCACGCGTTCAACGATTACTTTGTGACCGTTGTCGGCGGCTGCACGCTGTATGAACGTCACGTTCGCTTCTGCGCTGTCTGCGGACAGTACACGGCTACGCCGAGCGAGACGACCGGTGTATGGCCTTACGTTGTGAGCGGCGATACCGATGCGTCCCTCCTGAAGGGCGGGGATAACGACCTCGAAGCTTCTTGGAAAGCTGTTTTGGAAGCAGCAGAGAAAGCTGACCCCCTGGAGAGCCCGATGATGGTAATCAATTGGCTTGCGAAGTACGGTTATCTGAACGATTATCGTGACTGCGCCGTTACGACGCCGATCGACGGGCAAGAAATGTACCGTATCGGAACCCGCGTAATGGATATTATTGGGGCGAAGGACGAAGAAGACGACGACTTCGACGCCCTCGAATATCTTACCGGGTTCTATGGAAAGAATGTTCTCCCCGAATTCAAAGTTGATGTGAAGTTCGGGAAGAGAGACACTATGGAAGACGAAGAGCTTCCGGTCTATGTGGCAGACGACAAGCCCGTCGTTCTCGGACATACCTTCGACGCAGTGACCCTGCTCAGCGAAGAAGTGTGCGACGCTCCCGGCAGATACGTTTACGTCTGCTCCAAGTGCGGCGACCCGCTCAACACCAGCAAAGGCACGCTCAAATACATGAGCGGCAGCGCGACGGTGGATACGGGGCTCAAACTCGTTGAGGATCCTATCTTCAAGTCCGAAGAGTACATTTTGAAGGCTTCCGCTCAGGCATCGCGCCTCGCTCAGGCGACGGATAAGCTTGACAAGTCCGACCTTCAGAGACTCTATGAAGATGTTGAGAATGTCGGCGACAATATGTTCGATTGGCTCCTTGAACACGGCTATCTGAACAACGTCATCGATACCTACTACACCGTTGGTTACACCGATGCGCAGAAGGCGCTTCACGGCGGCTGGCTCGCAGATAACATCAAGAAAGCCGGCGACGATACCAACGCTATCGAAGGCAGCATCCAGGAATGGTATAACACCGCCCGCGCTAACTTCTATGACGAAAACGGCGCGCTCAAAGAAGCGGCTGTCACCGAGCATAAGGAATATTTGAAGGCTCTTGCGCTTAAGCTCCTCGACGGAGAGAATCCCGATATCACGGATTACTACGAGAAGAGCTCGAACACGTACAGGACCAATCCCGAAGATCCCAAGACCGAGGTCAAGGATCTTCCCGCGAACAAGACCATCGACGACGCGGCGACCGAAGTTCCCATGTCCGGACATCTCTATGCCTATGAAGACGGCACCCGCATCAATCTGAGCGAGAACGGCGACGGTATCTGCACAGACTTCCGCAGCAAAGAAGTGCTCGAGAAGTACTATGCAAAGAACGTGATGATCTATTGGGTCGAGCCCGCGCTTGTAAACGGTGCGTTTAAGGCTAATCCCAACTACGACAAGAACAGCGACGACGTCAAGAAGTGGGCTCCTTATGCCACCGCAGACGGCAAGCCCGCAGGTTGGGTCGTATTGACGGATAAGGAAGGCAACCCTGTTGAATTCGATCCCGCGGACCTCGATCCCGACTTCGTCGCTCAGGTCGCTGAGTTCGGTATTGTCGGCGCGTGCATGAGAGAGAACTGCCCTTATCACACGAAGTACGACAAAGCCGCGCATACCTATGACAAAAAGGATGCGAAGGCGAACGGCTTCACCGCAGGATACCTTGCGGCAACCGATCACGTCAAGGTCTATGAGAAGTATGCGGTAGATGGCAACACGAAACTTCCCATCGAATCGAGAGTTGACACGATCGGCGGTAAGAAAGTCTATTACAACTACAAGAAAGTTGAAGAGTACATGGTCGTAGAATCTGCGAAGTACTTTGCAGAAGGCGTAGGCGGAACGGGTACGAACTACGAGAGATGGACTGCCATCGCCAGCAAGGCAGGTTTGGATAAGACGGATGAAACCCGTACCGACGAGACCGAGAAGGCGAACTACAAGATCCTCTATGACGCCGCTACGGCTGCCAGAAACGACGATCTCCACAACCTCTACACCTTGCAGTGGATCTGGAACACTCTGTTTGTTCCCGCCGATTGGCTGACTCCCGAAGATAAAGATACTGCGGCGACCCGCCAGGCAATGTATCCTACGCTTCCGATCAAGGATGAGACCGGCAAGGTTCTTACCACAATGAGAAAGCAGGTCCTGCGTCTTCAGACGTTGTTCCAGCAAGCAGGCGTGCGCTATCTTTGGAGAGAAATTGAAGGTCGTCCGGGCGAATACGTCTCCGCATGGCGTCCTCTCACCGATAGCTTTATGCCTTCCTGCTGGGTATCCTTGCGCTGCAAGTGGTACAGGTCGACGTCGGATCACAAGTGCACCTATATCGACCCGACCGTCAACCACGACTGGCCTTACTACGGCGAGTTTGACTACGATACCCATGCTGCAAACTGCAAGCATCCCGACCTCTGCAACACCTGCGGCAAGGAAATGGGTAGATTCGGCGATCACAAGTTGATCCAAGTCGATCCCGGCAAAGACAATGCGCTGAACAGCCAGAGCATGAAAGCCGCTTGGATCGAAGTGCTCAAGCACTACAAAGAAATCGATTGGCTCAAAGACATCATTTGGGTCGACGAAGCGAACCTCTCCGTTAACAACTGGTCTACCTGCTGGAAAATTCTTGCAGATACCTGCTACGAAGGCGAGACGGTAGAAGGCGTTGCCAATGTCGGCAAGGAAGACGGTCACAAGATCTATGTCTGCTCGGGCGAACTCGAAGTCATCTACAACGAGATCGTGAATCCGATCGAACAAGCCGCGCAGACTTGGGAACAAGTCGTCGGCGAAGGTCTCGATGTTGAATGGGATGTTGCTTCCGCGGCAGACGCGAAGGACGGCAACTACTTCGTTGCAACCATTGACAATGAAAAGCACAACTTCGTGACGCGCTACTACGCATTGAGAGACTTCAAGTTGAACGGCGTTGAGTACAAGAAGGATCAGCTCCTTGCGGCGAACGAAGACGAATGGAACGAGAAGTTTGCGTTCAGCGAATTTGTCTGCCAAGGCGGTTACTACACCTTGGACGTCTGCACCCACATCAAGCGCGATACCGCCCACATCGCGGAAGGCGAAGGCGCTTGCAAGCCCGGTTGCGAACACGAGTGCGGCAAGGTCGAAGAAGGCAGCAGAAGAGATTATCCGGCCGCAGGTCATTTCCTTGCACCTGTTGAGAATTACTGGACGTATGCCGAAAGATACACTCCTGCATCGGCAGAGCACAATGCGAGCATGATCCAGGTCTGCGTCATCTGCGGCGTACGCACCCAGAGCAGAGAGTACGGCGTTACCGACGACGGTCAAGATCACGAACAGTACAACATTGCAACGAAGACGATGATCGATCGTTGGAACGAGCATGTCGAAGCTTACAACAAGAAGGTTGACGAGAGCCTCGGCGATCTCGAAGAAGGCGAAGATCCTGTCTATCTCTACAAAGCTCAGTTGCCGCTGTCCAAGGATTTGAAGGGAACTTCGAGCAGTGGGGAATTCGAAGCGGGCGGAAAGATCTTCGGCGATGGCTTGAACGTTTACCAAGAAAGCGCTAATCTTACATTGAAAGGTCAGGGCGTAGTTGGTGAAACGTTCGATAGCGAAGCGACCGTTCTTGTTGCCGAAGGCAAGGAGCTCTCCTTTACGGGCACCTCGTCTGATCTCAAGCTCCACGGTACGGTCAACTTCGTCGGTGAAGGCGAAGGCGCAACGGTAGACTTCTCCGCTCTCGGCGGTATGCTGAAGGATTCGAACAGCATCCACCTCGTTTTCGAGAACATGACTGTCATCATGAACGACGAGAGTACAAGCGGGGATACCCGTATCGCTGTCGACTATCGTGGTAGCACATACACGTTCAAGAATTCGACGATCATAAGCAAGACGATTCCTTTCGGGTTCAATGCTACGAAAAACTTGTCCGGAAATAAGATCTTTATTGAGGACAGTGTGTTCATCAGCACCGATGGTGAAGGCTTCGCGATTTGGGATCCCGAATTGACCGTTGAAGCGTCGAACAGTGCCTTCTTCGGCAAGAATGCAGGTGCATTCATCCGTGCAGGCAAAGCTACCTTCGAAGATTGCGAATTCTACACCGAAGCAGGTCAGAAGGGCGATGCGTGGGGCGATGGTTCCGACACCAACGTTTCCGCCGGCATCATCATCGGTAACTGCGAAGATAAGAAAGCGACCGATTATGGCAATGCGGAAGTTGTTCTCCACGGCTGCAAGTTCGGCACCACCACCGCCGCCAACATGGAGAACTGGGGAACGGAAGCATTCACAGCTGAGGCTTGCACTGCAGCCGATCCCGCAATCGCGGCATTCTCGTCCTCTTTGAACGAGACGAAAGTCACTCTTGACAAGGCGTCTCTCCTCAATGCGGATAAGATCGCTCCGACCCCCGGATTCAAGATGGTGGAAGGCGAGAAAGTAAGCACTCTTAAGATGATCTATCCCGAAACTATCGCAGCGACCGACCTCGGCAAAACTGCCGGTGAACAGGCTCAGAACGCCGCCAAGCTCGTTGAGAGCTTGGTCGGCGCGGGCGGCGAGATCAAACTTCCCAAGGTAGACAAGACCGGGACTGTCGACACTGTGATCGATCTGACCGGCTCGGTCGACGTTGCCGAAGGCGTGGAGACGACTGTCGACCTCGGCGGGAACGTTGTTCAGCTTGCCGAAGGCAGCACTTCCAACCATGTTGTCGGTTCCCTCAAACTGACGAACGGCACGGTCACGGGCGGCATGGATGACGCCAGGTTCTCCGACTTCGAAGTGACCGGTAGCCTCGAACTTGATGGGATCACCGCAACCTTCGATAAGGGCGGCATCGCGGCATTCGGCGCGAACGCTCAAATCGTGATCAAGAACAGCCATATTATCGGCGGGACCCAGGTCATCGCAACGAACAATGCGAAGACGCAGGGTAAGTCGATTACGATCGAGAACTCCACAGTCATCGCAACGGCGAAATACGGTTGTGCGCTCCTTGTCAATCAGGCAGGCGTAACGGTCACCGCGAAGAACACCACGTTCTTTGGTATCGATACCGCTGTTTGGGTACGCGCAGGTGTGGCGACCTTCGATGGTTGCACCTTCGTCTCCGGCGGTTGGAGAGTCGGTGACACTGCGTGGGGTGAGGGCGCCCAGATGAAGAATCTTGCCTATGCGGCTCTTGCAGTCGGCGAAGGCGAGGGCATGGATTATGGCGACGCTACCGTTACGGTCACGGGCGATACGAAAGTTGTCCGCGGTTGGAACAACAGCCTCGATAAGACCTATGCTCCCGATTCGGACAACACCGTTGCTTGGACGGACGCGGGCGAGATCACCTATGTGAAGAACAACGGCGAAGCTCAAGCTAACGCTCTTTCCAAGAGATTCACCGTTGCTACCAACACCCATAACGTCACGGTTACCTTCGGCAGCAAGGCGATCGCCGATCTGTTCATGGCTCCTACCGATATCTTTGTCGGAAAGGCGGCAACCGCTGAAACGAAGTACACCGTTGCAGGGCTCGTTGAGGGCGAAACCGAATTCGGCGATTTGAGCAAGATCACCGTTCGGTATCGGGACGGCGGCACGGATACCGCACCCGAATACAAGCCCGTTGGCGCAGGCGCGTTGACCCTTGCTAAGAGCGAAGTCGCTTCCAAGGCTCCCGACGCTCTCAAGAACGCGGCTGAAAACGGCGGTAAGATCGAACTTCCCGCTCCTGCAAAGGCTGCAGACGCTAAAACCGTAACGATCGATGCGGCTGTTCTTCAAACTCCCGAAGCTAAAGAAGGAGATGATCCTGTAAAGCTTGAGGTGAACCTTAACGGCAACAACCTTACGATCAACGGCGATGGAGAGCACAGCGATATCCTTGCGAACAAAGGCACGGAAATCGTGATCGACGGCGGGAACGGCGTGCTCGATCTTAAGGGCACTAAGGGCGCGAACGGTGCGGATGGTATCGGCTCCAAGCTCACCATCAAAAATACTGTTGTGAAGACGGCATCGGCGATCCAGGGTCAGAACGGCGCGGTAATCGTTCTCGAGAACACGACCGTTCTCTCGAAGGCTAAGTACGGTGTCTCCACGAACAACACCTTAGCATCCCCTGACGTGACTTATACGATCACGAACAGCAAGATCGCAAGCTATGAGACCGGTAACATCGGACTTCTCATCAATAATGACAAAGTAACGCTTAACGCGACGGATAGCGAATTCTACGGTCTTTGCACGGGCGCATGGGTGCGTTCCGGCGTGGCGAACTTCACGAATTGCACGTTCATTTCCGGAAGCTCCTTCACGGGCGGCGCGACATGGGGTTCCGGCACAAAGTGCCCCGATGCTGCGAAAGCTGCGCTCCTCGTCGGTGACGGTGAAGGTGTGTATGGCAACGCGACTGTGACGTTGAATGCAGGTTGCAAGGCTATTTGCTCCTTCGAGTATGACGCCACGAGTAGCAATGTTGACGCTGCTATCGACAGTTCCGAGAAGAGCTATGTGAAGTTCGACGCAACCAAGAATTGGTTTGAATTCACGCCTTACACCGGGACCGCTCAGCACAAGCAGTTTGTTGTTGCGGAAGGCGGCGACCAGAAGGCAAGCGTGAACTTTGCAGACGCGACCGTTGCGGCGGCTTTCGGAATCAACTCCGCTGCCGATTTGATCAAGGCAGACACTGATACGAAGACCCAGAACGTGTTCGTTATTGGTACCGGTGCTCTTGAAATCAGCGTTAAGATCGGAACGGCAGACCCGACCGTGTTCAAAGCTGAGGCATAAGTAACACAAACAAAACTTCACGCGGCGGAACGCCGCGTGAAGGGAACAAGCTAACTACAATCTGGTTGATTGATAGTCCAATAGCAAGGAACTTCCCGAGGGGCAACCCTCGGGAAGTTCCTTTTGTTTGGGAGCGTTTTGTCATTTCGAGTGGAGCGAAGCGGAATCGAGAAATCTCCATAATAAGGTAGAGATGTCTCGACTGCGGTCGACATGACGCGCGTTCGGGTGCGTTTTTTAACGTACTTGGACGTAGCAAGATTCCCTCGGAGAGTTACTATTCGG
>CANRCY010000002.1 GCA_947629225.1 uncultured Clostridia bacterium
GCGAGACAGACGTCACCCTCTTGTATGCCGACGAGTCTCTTCTCGTCCTCTCCGCCCCTTCGATGACGACCGCATACCGCTGTTTCGCCCTCTCCGTGACCGATCTTGCGGAAAAGAGGTGCAGGGAGAATCCCTCCATGACGGCGGGTGCGTTCCCCGTTCTCGTCGGCGGAAAGACGCGCGGCATGCTCGTGCTCGACGGCGCGGGCGGTGCGGTCTATGCGGAGGAGAACGCCGTCCGCGGGACGTATGTTCTCTCGGACGGGCTTGCGGAGTGCCTCTTCGGCGGCACGCGCACACAGTTCCGCATCGAGGAAGAGGACGGCAGTTTCTTCTGCCTTGCAGCAGACGTTTCGGGCGAATTTACCGACGGCGAGGGAACGCTCTCCCTCGACGGATTCGGGAAAGCCGTCTACCGCGGCGGGGAATCGTTCACCGCGCCCTACCGCGCGGAAGGGCGCACGGCTGAGATCGTCCGCGGCGGGGAAGTCTGGCGGTTTGTCCTTTCCGAGGGCAAGTTTACGCTCACGCGCTACCGCCGCTATCTCTCGCCCGACGGCAAAGGGGAACTGCTCCTTGCGATCGGCGGGGGCGGCGCGCTCTACCGCGACGGCAGGGAATATGTAGGGGCGTACTCCAAAGAGCAGATCTTTGTCTCCGAAGAATTGGAATTTTCTTACCGTATTTACGGAGACGTATTCCGTTTTTACGACCGCACGCAGGAGATCTCCTACTGCGCGGGGGAGGGAACGCTCCGCCTCGACGGTTGCGGCTTGGGCGAATACACGGTCGGGGAAACGGTCTACCGCGGCAGCGTCACGGTGACGGACGTCGGGCTCATCGTCTTTTCTTCCGAAGAGTTGCCCGCTCTCTCGGGCATGGCGGGGTTCCGCATCGGCGCGAACGGCGCGCTCGAAGTGTTGGGGGAGGAATTCGGCGTTTATTCCCCGCGCGGCGGCGAAGGCGAGCTCTTTTTGCAGGGGGACGGAGTCGCCTACCTGCGCAAGGGCGGCATTTGGAGAGCGGGCGTTTACACGCGGACGGAGAGCGGGGAATTCCTCTTCGGGCTCTACGGCGAAAGTTTCCGTTTCCGCACGGAAAAACATGGCGGCGGCGCGACGTATGCCGTCTTCCGCGAAGAGCTCTCCGCCTATGCGGGCGAGTATCAGACGGAAGAGGGGCTTCTTGTCGTGGACGGTTACGGCGCAACGCTCGGGGAGCGGGAACTTCGCTTCGTCTGCGCAGGCACGGGGGGATTCGTCGCGTTCGAAGAGGAAACTCGGACCTACTATGCCGTCCGTATCGGCGAAGAGACGACAATCCGCGCGGCAGAACGTTTTTACACGGCATAAAAATTTTCACCGAAACATAACGGAATGCCATTGCATTTTCACGCGGAATTTGGTATAATGTGTTCATAATACCGAATTTTGGAGAGAGAATGGGAAAAGGTACGGTCTATTCGGCGATCCAGCCGAGCGGAAACCTCACGATCGGGAACTACGTCGGCTCCATCCGTAATTGGCTGACGATGCAGGCGGAATACGATTGCTTTTTCGCCATGGCGAACATGCACGCCATCACCGTGCGGCAGGAGCCCGCGGAACTCAGAAGAAGGACGCTCGAACTTGCCGCGCTCTATATCGCCTGCGGGATCGACCCCGAAAAGTGCACGCTCTATGTGCAGTCGCAGGTGCCCCAGCATGCCGAACTTGCGTGGGTGCTCAATACGGTCACCTATGTCGGCGAAATGGAGCGCATGACGCAGTTCAAGGATAAATCGCAAAAACATGCCGACAATATCAACATGGGGCTCATGGACTATCCCGTGCTCATGGCGGCGGATATTCTCCTCTATCAGGCGGAATTCGTCCCCGTGGGGCAGGACCAGACCCAGCATGTCGAGATCACGCGGGATATCGCCGTCCGTTTCAACAACCGTTTCGGCGAAACGTTCACCGTGCCCAAGGCGCTCATCTTAAAGCAGGGCGCGAAGATCGCCTCCTTGCAGGAACCGACGAAAAAGATGAGCAAGTCGGACGAAAACCCGAACGCTTCCGTCTACCTCACCGACGACAGAGAGACGATCATGCGCAAATTCAAGCGCGCCGTTACCGACAGCGGCAACGAAATCCGCTTCGCTCCCGACGAAAAGCCGGGGGTCTCCAACCTGCTCACGATCTACGCCTCCTTCACGGGTAAGACGGCGGAAGAGGCGGAAAAGGAATTTGCGGGCAAGGGCTACGGCGAATTCAAGCTCGCCGTGGGGGAGGCAGTCGCGGACAAGCTCGCCCCCGTGCAGGCGGAACAGGCGCGTATCCTTCGGGACAAGGCTTACCTCGGCGGGGTGCTCGCCTCGGGCGCGGAGCGCGCCTACAAGACCGCCCGCAAGACCCTCTCCAAAGTCTACCGCAAGATCGGTTTCTATCAAGGCGAATAATGTTCGGCTATATCCGTTACGATCTTCCAAATCTCTATATCAAGGACCTCGAACTTTACAGGGCGCTCTATTGCGGGCTGTGCAAGGGCATCGGCTCGTCATGCGGGCAGGCGGCGCGCATCGGGTTGAGTTACGACGTCGCCTTTCTCTCCGCCCTTCTGCACAATCTCGCGGGGCAAAACGTCACCGTGGAAATGCAGAACTGCTTCGAGCATACCTTAAAGAAGAGACCCATTGCAAAGCCCGACCCCCTCACCGAAGAGCTCGGCGCGCTGAACACCGTTCTCATCTATTATAAGCTGACGGACGACATTTCGGACGGCGAGCGGGGCAGGGGAAAGCGGCTCTGGTTCAAACGGGGCTTCCGCCGCGCGAAAAAAAATTACCCCGAACTCGTCGGGATCGTGGAACGGTTCATGCGGGCGCAGGCGGAGACGGAGAAGAGAGCCGACCCCTCTGCGGACAGGGCGGCGGACCCGACCGCCTGCATGCTGAGGGAGCTCTCGCGGCATTTCCTCGGCGAAAAGGCGGGCGAGGGGACCGACGAGCTCTTCTACAATTTGGGCAAGTGGATTTATCTCATCGACGCGCTCGACGATTACGACAAGGACAAAAAGAAGGGAAATTACAACCCGTTTGTCTTAACGTACGGCGCGGAGAGCCGCAAAGCTCTCCTCGAACAAGAGCGGGAAGACGTCTCGTTTTTGTTCGACACGATCTTTTTCGCCCTGCGCGAAGGGCTGTCGGGCTGCAAATTTTCTTTCAACCGCGATCTGACCGATAACGTCATTCTGCTCGGGATTCCCGCCGAGACCTCCCGCGTGATGAAGGGAGAAAAGCGGGAAGAGATGCGGGCGAAGATCTAACGAATCAAGCAAAGGAACGAAACTATGACGAATTACGAACTATTGGGGCTGGGCGAAAACGCCACCGATGAGGAGATCGCCGCGGCGTACAAAGCCCTGAAAGCAAAATACTCCGAAGAACGCTGGCAAGAGGGCGAAGCGGGCAGCCATGCCGCGCGCATGCTCGAAAAGATAGACGTCGCCTACGAAGAGATCATGCGCGAACGCCGCGAGACCTCGCGCGACGCAGAGGGGAAGAACGCCTTCGACGACGTTGCCGACCTCATCCGCGCGGGCGACCTTGCGGGAGCGCAGGAAAAGCTCGACGCATTCAACGAACGCCCCGCGGAGTGGCACTATCTGCAATCGGTGGTCTTTTACAAGAAGAATTGGATCAACGAGAGCAAAAAACAGCTCGAGATCGCCATTCAGCTCGACGGGGCGAACGCCAAGTATAAAGAGGCGTACGAAAAACTTCGCGCCCGCGCCAATTACAGAGAACAGACGGGCGGCGCGGAGAACGTCAACCCCAATCCCATTCCCGAAGAGCAGATGGGCGGCAACACCTGTGCGAACTGCGCCAACGTCTGTTATTCGATCATGTGCGTCAACTGTCTGTTCAACTTCTGTTGTAGCTGTTGCCGTTAAACGCAATACGGGTATGAAAAAGCCGACAAAATCGTTCGAAATAGCGCTCTCTGCGATCGCGGCGGCGATCGCCGCCGCATTTATGATGATCGGCAGTCTCACTCCCTTCATGCTCGCCGCGGGCTATGTCATCGCCACGGTCGCGCTCATGCTTCCCCTTTCCAAAGACTTTTTGTGGGGAAGCGCGCTCGCCTATCTTGCGGCGGGGCTCATCGCGGTCTGGATTGCGCCGTGGAACATCGTGCCCTATGCGGTCTTCTTCGGGCTTCATCCCATTGTCAACTATTTGCAGAAAAAGTATGTCAGGCGCACGCCGCTTAAGATCTTATGCTTCGCCGCGAAAGCGGTCTGGTTCGATCTTGCGATGTGGCTCTCCTTCTTCGTGCTCACTTGGGGGGCGGGATTGCAATTTCCCGCATACGTCACCCGATTTCTTTACTACATTTTGTTTCTCGGCGGCACCCTGTTTTTTGCGGGATACGACGTGATGATCTTCCTTTGCCAACGTTCGGTAAACGCGGTCATCCGCCGTATACGGAGGTGAGAAATGCAAAAGAACGAGATCGTTACGGGCGTTGCCGAAGCGCTCGGCACAAACGGCGAGGGGATCGTCCGCACGGACGACGCCGTTATTTTCGTGCCCTTTTTGTTGGTAGGGGAACGCGCCAAGATCAAAATTTTGCGCAGGAAGGGGAACATCGCCTACGGAAAGGTCATGGAGATCTTCACGCCCGCCGAAGAGCGCACCCGTCCCGCATGCCCCGTGTTCGGCAAGTGCGGGGGCTGCCGTCTGCAACACATCAAGTACCGCTACCAGCTCGCCTTCAAACAGGACGTCGTGCGCGAAGCGCTGAAAAAGATCGCGGGGCTCTCGTGCGAGGTCTCCCGTTGCGAACGAAGCGAACGGGAGTACGGCTACCGCAACAAGCTCCAACTCCCCATCGGGAGCAGGAACGGGCAGAACGCCGTGGGCTTTTATGCCGAACGTTCGCACCGCATCGTCCCGACTTCCGTCTGTCCCATCCATCCCGAATGGTCGGAAGCGCTCATCGCCGCCGTCCGCAAATTCATGGAGACGTGCGGGTTAGACGGCTACGACGAGACGACGGGAAAGGGTTCTCTCCGCCATATCGTCGTGCGGGAACTCAAACACAAATATCTGATCACTTTGGTCACGGCGGAGCGCACCCTGCCCGGCGTAGACTATTTTTTGTTCTTGCTCGACGGAATTTTCCCCGAATACAGCTTTTATCTCAATTACAATCCCGAAAACACCAACGTCGTCTTCGGCAAGGAATTCACTCTGCTCAAAGGCAAGGGCGTTTATGAGTGTACGGAAGGGGGGATTTCCTTCGAAGCGGGTCCCAACACCTTCGTGCAGGTCAACGAAGGGGTCCGCGCCAAGCTGTACGAGCGCGCCGTGTCCCTCGTGGGGGAGAACGAGACGGTCGTCGACTGTTATTCGGGCGGCGGGCTCCTCACGGCAATGCTCGCGCGCAAGTGTGAAAAGGCGTACGGCATCGAGATCGTCCGCGAGGCGACCGACTGCGCCGACTCCCTTGCTCTCCGCAACGGATTGATCGGCAAAATGGAAAATCTCAACGGTTCGGTCGAAGAGCTTCTGCCCCGTCTTTTGGGGGAGCTCCCCGTCCCGTCCACCGTCGTGCTCGACCCGCCCCGTTCGGGCGCAGAGCGCGGCGTTCTCGATGCGATTTCTGCAAACGGGGTGCAAAAAGTGCTCTACATCAGTTGCAATCCCGCCACGCTCGCGCGCGATCTCGGCTTGCTCACGGGCAGCCTTTCGTTCAACGCAAAGGGGGAACTCGTCAAGAGCGAGAACTTTGAGCCGCGCTACCGCGTCTCGCTCGTACAGCCCTTCGACATGTTCCCGCAGACCAAGTGGGTCGAGACGCTCGTCTTGCTCGAACGCGCGGAATAACCGCAAAAAAATACTGCCGACCGCACGGAGGGACCCCCCTCCGTTTTTTTATTACTCCTTTTTTCCTTGGCTCCCCCTTGAGGGGGAGCTGTCGAGGCTATGCCGAGACTGAGGGGGTGTCTCGCTGTCCCTGAAGTGGCGAAGCGCAGTGAGCCGAAGGGCGGCGCTCCGCAACCATGTAACAAATTTGCATAAAACTAATTTTTATTCATCACTCTTTCACATAAAAATGAAAAAAACGAGCAAAAACCAATGTTTTGCTAAATATTTTTTATTATATCAGATTTAGTTATGGATATATAATCAATTTTTATACATTGTCATGCGGAAAATCGCTTGACATTCCTTTTTGTGAAAAGATATAATGACAGAAATTATAATTTATAATGGAACAATTATAAGGAGAGACGATATGAAACGCAGATTGCTCTTATTGCTTTCGGTCTTCTTTGCAGTCATCGGCGTGCTTACGTTCGCTTCCTGCAAGGAGAACCCCGACGTGGGCGGAAATCTCCAAGCGGGCGAAGAAGCCGGCGATTACTACTGCGAAGTCGGCGGGGAGAAATGCACCCTCTCGCTGACGCAGGAGTGCGGGTTTACGCTCGACGTAGGGGGAGCTCCGATCACGGGCAGTTACACCCCCAACGGCGAAGTCCTCGCGATGAAATACGACGGAGGGGAGATCTCCGCCACCTATTTCAACGATGTGGTCACGCTCGAATTCGAGGGGACATCTTACCGCTTTTTGAGAGACGTGAACTACACGGTCACGTTTGAAACGAACGGGGGGAGCACGGTATCTCCCGTTTCCGTCCGCAACGGCAAAAAGGCGGAAAAGCCCGAACCTCCCACAAAAGACGGCGAAGTGTTCGTCGGCTGGTATACGGACAACAATTTTAAGAGCGCCTATGCCTTCAACGAGCCCGTTTCTTCCGACCTTAAATTATATGCGCGCTTTGTCGCGCCCATGGACCCCGAATACACCGTCTCGTTCGACGTGAACGGGGGAGAGGGGAGCTTCGATCCCGTGCAGACGATCGGGCATAAGCTCTTCGAACTTCCCGTGCCCGAACGCGAAGACGGCGCAGAATTTGTGGGTTGGTGGGTCAGCCAGTACGGCGACCCCGAAAAGCTCACCTACCAATATAAGGTAGAGCAAACGCTCGAAGAGAGCGTCACGCTCTATGCCGTTTGGGCGGGCGAAGCTCCCGTCGTTTCGGTAGGGGAAAAGCTGATCGAGTGGAATTCCGTCGGCGTCGGCGCGACCTATTCGCTCACGGTGAAGAACCTCTCTGTGACGGACGGGGACCCCGTCGTCGTTACGTGGACGGGCGCGCAGACTTCCTACAATTTCGATTTCACCCGGCAGGATGCGGGCGAATACGAAATTTCCGTCCAGTCGAACAACAAAGAGGGCAAGGCGTACTATAAAAACAAGGTCCTTGCCAAAGTCTCCGTCTTCAAGGTCGAAGGCAGCACCTTGATGTTCAACAAGGTCGAAAATGCGGAGAAATACTTGCTCGCGATCGAGTGCGGTGACGCGGGTCATCATCCCGGACCCATCGAGATCGACGCGAACAACCCCGCTTCCTACGATTTCTCGGGTTGCGAGATGAAGAACGGCAAGATCGGCTTCACGGTCACTGCCACGGCGACGGGCTACCTTTCGTCCGTCTCCGATAAGTTCGAATTCTCGCGCGTGCTCGACCAAGTTTCGGGCATCGACGTCGAACCCAACTCCGAACAGCTCCGCTGGTCGTCCGTTCCCAATGCCGCGACCTATCACGTCACGGTAAAGCAGGGCGATAGCACGCTCTATGAAGAGGACGTTGTCGACGGAACGTCTTTCCCGCTCAAAAATCTCGACAGCGGTCTCTATGAGATCTCCATCACGCCCAAGGCGCGCGGCTGGAACTCTCCCGCGGCGTCGACCTATTCCTATCAAAAGAATACCCTTGCCGCGCCCGCGAACGTCCGCTCCGACGTCGCCAATTCCAAGATCGTTTGGGATACGGTCAAGGGAGCCGTCCGCTACGAAGTGCAGATCGGCAGCCATACCAAGTCGGTAACGGAGAACGAAATCCCCTTCACCGAAGAATTCCGCGAGGCGGGCGTCTCCGAATATACCGTCATCGTGCGCGCGATCGCGCAGGATTCCGCAAACAACTCCCTCTGGACGGACGTTTATTCCGTGCGTTACGGCGAACTCGGCAACGAGCTCCGCTATCGCGACGGCGTTCTCTCTTGGGACCCCGTCTTCGGCGTGAGCAGTTATGAACTCAAGCTCAACGACGGCGAAGGCGTCGCTTACGACAATGTTTCGAGCATCGATGTAAAAGAACTCTTCACCGCGGAGGGCACCTACCGCTTTGCGCTCCGCGCGCTCTATGCCGACACGGGCGAAAAGACGATCTACGCCACCGTGCAGATTTATAAACTTTCCTTCGATACGCAGGGCGCGGATCAAAATATCGGCAGCCTCTATCTCGCCACGGGCGACAAGGTCACCCTTCCCGGGAGCGAAGACGTCTCCCTCTTCGGGTTCGATCTCGACGGTTGGTACACCGATCCCGACGAAGACAAAGGCGAACGCTACGACGACGGCGTCTATCTCGACCAGAACAACCGCACCGTCTATGCGCATTGGAATCCCAAGATGTTCCACATCAAGCTCGTCGTCGCTCCTTACGGCATTGAAACGGAGGAGATCACGGCAGGTGTAGACGCGTTTTACAGAAGACGGGTCGAACTTCCCATTCCCGAGAGCTCCGATCCCATCAAGGGCTTCACGGGTTGGTACGATTCTCCCACGGGCGAAGTCTCCTTCACCCGCGCAGACGGCGTGATCGCAAGCTATACGCAGGGCGGCGACATCACCCTCTATGCGCAGTGGATCGACGTGCTCTCCTTCACCGCGATCACCGACGGCAACGGCACGATCACCGCTTATCAGGTGAGCAAGAGCAAGGACATCAACCTCAGCGACCTTTCGCTGATCCACATTCCGCAGTATTATCAAGAGAGACCCGTCACGCAGGTCATCGACTTCACCGAGTGCACCTCGCTCGAGATCGTGGAAATTCCCGACAGCATCCAGCTGATCTCGGTCGCCACGACGGAGAGCGCCTTCACGGGCTGCACGAAACTCCGCGAGATCAGAATTTACGAGACCGACTATAACGGTCCGAAGTATTACAGCGACGTGGACGGCGTGCTCCTCTACAACAACCCGGGCACGAACCTGCTCGAACTCAAACTCTATCCCATCGGGCGCGACGCCGAAGTCTTCGACATTCCCGACGGCGTGCAGGTGCTCCCTTCCAACGCGATCTGGAACATCAATGCGCTCCGCACGCTCACCATTCCCGCGAGCGTGACCCTGATCGAAACGCAGGCGATCGGCTATTCGAGCACCTCCTATGCCGATCTCGAAACGCTCACCTTCAAGGCGGCGGCAAACGGTGCGGCAGAACAGCCTCTCGAGATCAGAGAGGGCGCCTTCTACACGCTGCGCGCGCTCAAACACCTCACCCTTCCTTCCCGCCTCACGGACCTCAACTTCTACACGATGTTCGGCGATACGTATCCCGATTCGTACTCGATCTTCAAGCCGAGCCAGTTAGAGACGCTTGACTTCGTCGGCGACGGCGGCGTCTATTCCGTCAAGGACAACGGCGCTCTGTACAAGGATAACGGTGCAGACGGGTTGGAGCTCGTGTTCTATCCCTCGAATGCCGAAACGTTCGAGCTCGACCCGAATACGACCTCGATCGGCGACGACGCCGTGCGCGACAATACCACGATCACCGCGATCGAAATCCCCGCCGTGGTCACGAATATCGGCGCCCGCGCGTTCTACGGAACGGGCGAAGTGGCGACGCTCACCTTCAAGGGCGAAGCGGGCAAGCTCACCATCGGCGAGTACGCCTTCTACGGTTGCGGGGATGACCTCTATTCGTGGGATCCCGTCATACTCGACCAGCTCGTGCTTCCCGTCAATCTCGTCCGCCTCGGCGCGCATGCCTTCGGCGACACGAAGATCAAGAAAGTCACCCTCAACAGCGACGCCGTCATCGACGACGGTGCGTTTGCGGACGACTACGGCGATTCCGAAGTCACCGAGCTTGTCATCGGACCGAACGTCAAAAACATCAACTTCCGTTCGGTGTTCGGCGCCAAGGTCACCACGATCACGGTCGATCCCGACAATCCTTACTACGACAGCGAGGACAACGTGATCTACACCAAGAACTACGGCGAGCTCGTGTGGTACAATCTCTCCGCGCTCGGCGACGGCAATTTCGTATTGCCCGATTCCGTCACCCGTATCGGCGCGAATACCTTTAAGGATATGGCGGCGCTCAGAAGCATCACCATTCCCGCAAGCGTCACCTACATCGGGCAAGAGGCGTTCTCGGGTTGCAGCGGGCTCGCAAACGTCATCTTCAAGGCGCCCGAAAACGGCGCCGAGAGGGCAGAGCTCACCATCGGCAACGAGGCGTTCTATAACTGCAAGTCGCTCGTCTCGATCACCCTTCCCGAAGGGACCACGAGCCTCGGCTCCAAGATGTTCACGGGGTGCGATAAGCTCACCGAAGTAAATCTTCCCGCCTCGCTCGAACACATCGAGCCCGTCTACGACTACAACCAGTACAGCGGCAAAACGTCGACCCAGCTCGGCATGTTCTCCGATTCCTATTCGAACATCCTTGCCGTGCTCACGGTCGCCGAGGGCGGGCAGCACTACTCCGCCAAGGAAGACGTGCTCTACTCTCTCCGTCTCGACGAAAAGACGCAGACTTATGTCGAAGACGAGGTCCTGTACAGGGCTCCGAAGTCGGCGCACACGTCGGTCACCCTTCCCGATACCATCAGTTACATCTGGGATCGTTCCTTCTATTCCTACTCGACGACCAATCCGAGCACGCTCACCACGCTCATCTTCCCCGAGACCCTCGCAAAGAGGACGGATAAAGAGGGCAACGAGGTAGACGGCACGCTCGAGATCGGCGACTATGCCTTCTACGGCAACGTCTCCCTCAAATCGGTCGTATTGCCGCAGGGCGTTACCGTCATCGGCGAAGACGCATTCAACAGCTGTCCGTTCACAAGCTTCGTCGTGCCCAAGACGGTCACCTCGATCCGCGCGAGCGCATTCAGATATTGCCAGGAGCTCCGCACCCTCACCTTCGAAGAGGGCGGCACAGAGCCTCTCCGCATCGAGGACGTCACGGAGTACAGCTCCTACGGCTTCGTGTATAATTGTAGCCGTCTGAGAAAGGTCGAACTTCCCGAACGTACGAGCTACATCGGCGAAGCGGCGTTCGGTCTTTGCGAACTTCCCGACGGGGTCGTGATCCCGACCACCGTCCGCGAGATCGGAGAGAGTGCGTTCGAGCAGTCGAAGATCCCCACCGTGACCTTCACGAAGGGCAGTAAGCTCGAGAGCATCGGCTACCAGGCGTTCTACTCTTCCAAGCTCGAATCGATCGTCATTCCCGCTTCCGTCCGCTTCATCGACAATCAGGCGTTCGCCAACTGCGAATCGCTCAAGAGCTTCGTCGTGGAAGACAACAGCGAGCTCGAAACGATCGGCGATGCGAACTACGGCAACATCGCACCCAACGTCTTCTCGGGTTGCTATAACCTTGCCGAGGTGAGCTTCGGCGAGAACTCCAAGCTCAGATACATCGGTCAGGAAATGTTTGCGCACTGCGTCTCGCTCAAGAGCATCGTCATTCCGCTCAGCGTCGAAGAGATCGGCAAAAACGCATTCCTGATCTCCGAATACGACGTCGGCAAGACGGGCAATCCCGACGACCTCGGTTTAACGTCCATCACGTTCGAACAGAAGGAAGATCGGCTCAGCAAGCTCCATGTCGTCGGGCAGGCGTTCTCGGGCACGCAGATCACCGAGTTCCGCTTCCCCGAAACGGAGAACGAAATCGTCCTCAAAGACAATGTCTTCCTGGGTTGTGCAAATCTTGCCACCGTCTACATCAGCAGCAAGATCTACAACCTGAAAAACGCCTTCCTCGGCTGCACCAAGATCACGAAGATCGAAGTCTCCGCGGATAACCCGAGCTATGAGATCGACGCAAAACAGCCCTTCCTCAGAAGCAAGACGAACGGGGATATCCTCCTCGTCTTCGGCGCAGTGACGGGCAGGCTCGAGATCGAAGATGGCTCCGTGCAGATCGGCGCTTCCGCCTTCTCGGGCACCGAGATCACCGAAGTGTACATTCCTCGCAGCGTCATGCGTATCGGCGACTCTGCGTTCAAGGATTGTCTCTCTCTTCAAAAGGTCGAATTCGAATCGGGCAGTTCCCTCAACACCATCGGCTTGGAGGCGTTCAGCGGATGCGTTGCCCTCAACGATATCGACTTCACCAAGACCCTTCAGCTCAACACGTTGGTTGCAGACAAGAACGGGTACAACAGCAACACCTTCGCGGGCTGTTCGAGCCTCACCGTGCTCGATTTCAGCAACACCCGCCTCACGACGATCGGGAGCGGCACGTTCGACGGATGCACCGAATTGCAGACCCTCAGACTTCCGCGCACCCTCACGAGCATTTCGAGCCGGACGAGTTATAGTTATTATTCAGAATCTGTGCTCGGTCACACCAAGATCGCGTCCCTCGATCTGAGCAGAACGGGTCTCAAAGAGCTCCCGATGAACTTCTTCAAGGGAAGCGCGACGCTGGAAAGCGTTCAGTTCCCGAACTCCCTCAACACGATCGGTCCCTTCGCCTTCCAAGGTTGCACGGCGCTCACCGAGCTCGACCTTTCGGGCAACGGCGGGATCCAGGAGATCGGCAACTACGCGTTCGAGAGCTGCACGAACCTTGCGACCCTCAAACTGCCCACCTCCCTTCGGACCATCCGCTTCGCCGCATTCGCGAACGATACCCTCGTCACTTCCGTGAATCTCGATTTTGTCGAGGCGATCGAACTCAAAGCGTTCTACAACACGGGTCTCACCGAAGTTACGCTCTTGGGGAGAGTCACCAAATGGGGCGGCGGCGACGATTGGAGCCAATCGTACTCCGGTTGGGATTGGCGTGCCGTCAGCGCAAGAGAGGACAACGGCATCTTCGCCGCCTGCAAAGACTTGAAGAAGGTCACCTTCTCCTACACGCTTACCGCCGACTGCAAATTCGAGAGCTACACCTTCGCGCATTGCGACGCGCTCGACACCATCACGTTCGAGGAGGGCACGCAGGTCGCCACCCTTGGGCAATATATGTTCACATACTGCTCGGGGCTCAAGTCGGTCACCCTTCCCGCAAGCATCAACGATCTGAACTACGCCCGCGCTTTCCAAAATTGCATCAACATGCAAATGCTCGACTTTTCCAAGACGGCGTTGACGGGTTTGGATAACAGCTTGTTCAGCGGTTGCGAAAACCTCGAAACGATCAAGCTGCCTCACGGGCTCACCTCCATCGATTACTACCTCTTCGAAGATATGACGAAGTTGCGCTCGGTCGAGATCCCCTCGAGCGTCACCTCGATCGGAAACTCCGCATTCGAAAACTGCACCTCGCTCACGTCCATTGACCTTCCCGAAGGGATCAAAACGATCGGCAGCTCTGCGTTCGAAGGTTCGGGGATCACTTCCATCAGGCTGCCCGCATCCCTTTCCGATTCCGGAAGCTACTACGGCGCACTCGGCACGAGCATCTTCGAAGATTGCGCGTCTCTCGGGTCCGTCACCTTTGCTCCCGGCATCGACATTCAAAAGATCCCGTCGAGCGCCTTCAAGAACTGCACGTCGCTCACGTCCATCACCCTTCCCGAAGGGCTCACCGATATCGGCGCGAACGCCTTCCTCAACGCGGGGATCGTCTCCCTCACCCTTCCGTCGAGCCTGAAAGTGGTCGGGAACCTCGCCTTCTCGGGAAGCAAGATCATGAACGCCGAGATCAAGGGCGGGCAGGTCATGGACTCCTCCTACTCCTACGCGTCCGTTCCCAAGCAGCTCTTTGAGGACTGCACAGCCCTTCTCACCGTCACCTTCGCAGAGGGCACGACGGAGATCGGCGAAAGCTGGTTCTCGGGTTGCAGTTCGCTCATGAGGGTCACCCTTCCCGAAAGTGCGGCGACCCTCGGCAAGAACGCCTTTGCAAACTGCACGTCGCTCCAGGACATCGACCTGCAACATGTCTCCTCGATCGGCGAGGGCGCGTTCACGGGTTGCGAAACGCTCTTTAAGAGCGAGCAGAACTGGCAAGACGGCGTGTTCTACCTCGGCGGACAGATCGTCGCCTTCGACGAAGATCGTCTCAAGGCGGCAAACGGCATTGTCAACGTGAAAGATGGCACGGGAAGTATCGGCAACAAGACCTTCTCGGGCGCGCAAGAGCTCAAAAAGATCGTGCTGCCCGCAAGCGTCACTTCGATCGGCGCTAACGCCTTCGAAAACTGCGTCGCCCTCACGGAGGCAGACCTCTCTGCGTCCTCCGTCACGGAGATCCCCGCCAGTGCGTTCATCGGTTGCACGGCTTTGACGAAGTTCTCCTTCCCCAAAGCGATCGAATCGATCGGCTCCTCCGCCTTCAACAAGACGGGTCTCACCGAGATCACGATCCCCGCAACCGTCTCTACGCTTGGGTCGAGCGCCTTTGCAGATTCCTCGCTTGAAAGTATCACCTTCGAAGACGGCGCGCTCACCGCTCTTCCGAGCAGCTTGTTCAGCGGTTGCGAATCTCTTACAAGCGTCAAGCTCGGCACGAAGATCATCGAACTCAACATGTATGTCTTCGAAAACTGCACCGCGCTCGAAACGATCGACCTGTCTCATCTCGAGGTCATCGGCTCCTCCGCCTTCAGGGGCGCGGGGCTCACGAGCGTCACGATCCCCGAGGCGATCAAGGGCTCCTATCCCAACAACCTCGGCGCGAACGCCTTCGAAAACTGCACGAAACTTGCGAAGGTAGAGTTCGCTTCCGAAGAGAACTTCACCAACCTTTCGGGTTCGCTGTTCAAGGGCTGCACCGCGCTCAAGACCATCACCCTTCCCGCAAGCGTCACCGCGATCAACGAGAGCACGTTCGAGAATTCGGGGCTTCAGTCCATCGTCATTCCCGAATCCGTCGTGGGCATTGGCGCGAACGCCTTCAAGGGTTGCGCCGAACTCACGAGCGTCACTCTTTCCAAGGGTCTCAAAAATCCGCCGAGCTATTCGAGCTCCGTTGCGAGCGGCTTGTGCGAAGGCGCGTTCGAAAACTGCGTCAAGCTCGCCTCGATCGACTTCACCGCCTGCACCTCGCTCACCGAGCTCCCGAGCAGACTGTTCACGGGTTGCACCCTTTTGAATGACATCACCCTTCCCGCGGGTCTCACGAGGATCGGGATGAACTGCTTCGAAGGCACTGCCTTCACCGAGTTCACCATTCCCGAAACCGTCTCCGCGATCGGCACGGGCGCGTTCAAGGGCTTGTCCATCACAACGATCACCCTTCCCGCCGCCCTTGTAGATTACGAAGAAGATTACAGTTATTATGACGGCTACGTCTGGGTTGACGGCTTCGGCGAAGGCGTGTTCGAGAACTGCACAGAGCTTACCACGGTGATTTTTGCGGAAGGATGCAAGCTCACCGAGCTCTCCGCAAACACCTTCAAAGGCTGCTCGTCGCTTTCCGAGATCACCCTTCCCGATGGGCTCGATCAGGTTTGCGAATCGGCGTTCAAGGGTTGCGTTGCTCTCAAACATCTCAAACTGCCGATCACCGTGAAATACTTCGGCAACGACATGTTCAGCGGCTGTTCGTTCGACCTGCTCGAGATCCCGAGCAGCAAGGATACCGACTATTACGAGCGGTACTTCTCGGAATTCGTCTCCGTCAAGGTGGTCTCCATTCTCGACGGTTGCACCGAGCTCAACGAGTATCTCTCCACGGTCGCCAATCTGCCCGGACTTCAAAAGATCATTCTGCCCAAGACAATTGACCGTTACGACGTCGACTATAAGGGCATAGGTCCTTTCGACAATCTTCCTTCGACCGTCCAACTTTGCTTCGTCGGCAGCGAAGAGGAGATGAAGACGAACTTCGGCGAAAGCGAATGGGAGGAGTTCAAGGCGACCTTCCCCGAAGATGCAAACGTCGTTTACGAGTACAAAGAGAACGCAGACTGATCTGCGTTCACACTGAAAAGGCAGGCGGTCTCGCCTGCCTTTTTCACTTTCCGAAATTTCCTCACTGTCCCGTTTAGGGAGGTGCGCCAAGGATAACCCCCTCGCTGTCCCTGAAAGGGAAAGTGGCATGAGCGGAGCGAATGCCGAAAGGGTTCTCTAAAACCCCTCGCAAAAAATGTCGCAAATTCACCCTTCTTGTGCGGGATTTACATTTTTGCATGGGAGTTTGGCATACATCTCAAATTATACATGTTAAATTTATAAATTTTATATTTTCACATGTATTTGCTTGACGGATTCTTGCCTTCGGATATATAATGTTATAGAGAAAGTATCGTAGAGGAGTTTACCATGGAACGGAAAATATACGAAAAATACAGGAAACGCATCGTCAAAGAGGGGATCCTGAAATCTGTTCTTTTGGGCGACATCATCGGTCTCGCCGTCTTCTTGGTCACCGCGTTCTTCTCGTGGTTTTTCGACTATAAGGCGGGCTTGTTCATTGCGCTCGCACTATTCGGGGTCATCAGCACGGCGGCTACTCTTTTGTTCTATTTCCTCCGCTACCGTCCTACGGTCAAGCAAGTCGCTTGCCGTATCGACGCGCTCGGTCTCGAAGAGCGCATGCTCACGATGACGGAGCTCGAGGGGGACGATTCCTATATCGCGAGAGCCCAGCGTGAAGACACGATCCGCGCGCTCGGCTCCGTCGACCACATGCTCTTGAAGATCGCGATCTCGGCGGCGATCATCGTGCCCTTCTGTATCTGTTGCGTACTCGGGCTCGGCATGGCGACCGTCGGCTCCCTCCACGTCGCGGGCATTATCCCGAGCGGGCTCGTAACGCTCACGCCCGACTATACCCCCGGCGTCTTCACCGCGATCTATTCCGTCGAAGAGGGGGGCGAAGGCTCCATCATCTATTGGACGGGCGATTGGAGCTCCCCGACCCCCGTCAGCGAAACGGGCGATAAAGTCAAAGAGGGCGAAGACGCGAAAGCCGTCTATGCGATCCCCGCGGACGATTGGGTCTTTGTCTGTTGGTCGGACGGATGGGGCAATCCCTACCGTCAGGATACCGTCGTAGACGAGGACATCTTCGTACAGGCAATTTTCGAACCCATGGACCCCGACCCCGAAGATTCCGAGGCGGAGGACAGCGCGAACAGCGAAGAGAACAGCGACCCGAGCCAGGAAGGACAGCAAGGTCAGCAGGGTCAAGAGGGGCAGGACGGTCAGCAGGATGGCGAGCCGCAGGAAGGCGACGCGCAGGGCGAAGGAAAGGACGATTCGAACGGCGAACCCTCCGCAAACCCCGGGCAATCGGGCGCAAGCGGCGCGCGCGACCTCTCGAGCCAGCAGATCGTGGACGGGCAGACCTACTACGGCGACCAGTTCGACGACGCCTATCAATCGGCAAAGGACCGTCTGAGTTCGGACAGCAACATTCCCGACGATCTCAAAGGTCACATCGAGGACTATTACGAATCGATCGAAACGGGCGGCGAAACGGGCAGAGACGGAAGCGGCTCGGAGGGCGGCTCCGACAGCGGCGACTGAATTAAAAAAACGAAAAATCATAAAAAATAAAATAAGAGAGTGAAAGACATGGTTACCGAAAACGACATCAAGAAATTCAGCGAACAGTGCAAAAACATCTTCGAGCAGGTCGAGCGCGATATGATCGGGCAGAAAGAGGTCGTGCAGGGCACGATCATCGCCATGATCGCGGGCGGCAACGTGTTGCTCGAAGGCGTCCCCGGCGTCGGCAAGACCCGTTTGGTGCGCTCCCTCGGGCGGGTATTCGACCTGCCCTTCAAGCGGATCCAGTTCACGCCCGACCTCATGCCCGCCGACGTCACGGGTACCAACATCATCGTAAAGGACGATAACGGCAATTCGCAGTTCCAGTTCCAGCCCGGTCCCGTATTCAGCAACATCATTCTTGCCGACGAGATCAACCGTGCCACACCCAAAACGCAGTCGGCTCTGCTCGAAGCCATGCAGGAGCACACCGTCACGGTCATGGGCGTTTCGAGAAAGCTCAACGAGCCCTTCTTCGTCCTCGCGACCCAGAACCCGATCGAGCAAGACGGTACCTATCCGCTCCCCGAAGCGCAGATGGACCGTTTCATGTTCAAGCTCATCGTGCCCAATCCCAGCCTCGACGAGCTCGTCCAGATCGTCAACATGACGCAGAAGACCATGGACGAAGTCGCCGAAGCGGCTTGCACGGGCGAAGAGCTCCTCGAAATGCGCAAGACGGCGAACCAGATCCCCGTCGCGGACGAGGTGATGTATTACGCGATGAAGCTCTGCTCCGCGACCCATCCCAACAGCGAGTGCGCGAGCGCGGCGGCAAAGAAGTATATCCGTCTCGGCGCGAGCCCCCGTGCGGGTCAGGCGCTCATCTCGGCAGCCAAGGTCATGGCGCTCATGAAGGGGCGTTTCAACGTCGCCTATAACGACATCAACGAACTTGCCTATCCCGTGCTCCGTCACCGTATGAAGATGAACTTCGAGGCAGTCGCCGAACGGATCGCGCCCGACGACGTCATCAAGATGATCATCGACGAGCTCGGCGGAAAGCGCGCACCCGCCGCGGCGCCCGTTGCGCCCGCGGAAAAGACAGAGGCGCCCGCGGAAGAACAGCCGCAGGAAGAGGGGAAGAAGAAGAGAAAATTGTTCGCGAAGAAGTAATCCCCGCGGAGTAGACCATGAAACCGAACAAACTCAACGACGCGTTTTTCAGCAGACTGGAAACGATGTCATTAAATTTGAAATCGAGCCTTGCGGGCTATTTCGGCGGGAAGCACCTCGTGCGGACGTACGGTCAGACGGTGGAATTTGCCGACTACCGCGAATATCAGCTCGGCGACGACATCAGAAGGATCGATTGGAACTTGTTCAGCCGTTTCGAGAAGTACTTTTTGAAGCTCTTTACCGACGAACGGCAGATGCAGGTGCAGATCTTCCTCGATTGCTCGGGCTCGATGGGAAAGAACAGCCCCCAAAAGGCGGAGTATGCCGTCGCCGCGACCGCGGCGCTGGGCTTTTTGGCTGTCCAGAATATGGATAAGCTCAACCTCTGTTTCATGACGGGAAACACCGCAACGGACCCGTTCGGCACGATCGTGGGGAAGAATTCCTTCTTCCGCGCGGTCGGCGAGCTCTCCTCGCTCGAATTCGACGGCGAGGCGGATTTGTATTCGTGCATCACGAGCTATCCGAACGTGAGCGAAAACAACGGGCTCAGCGTCATCATCTCCGATTTCTGCACGGAGAGCGATTGGAAAAAAGCCGTCGACTATCTGTGTTTCAAAAAGCGGCAGGTGCTCCTTCTGCAAGTGCTCACGCCCGAAGAGATCGACCCCGTTTACGAAGGACGGGTCTCGCTCATCGACTCGGAATCGGTCGACCTCGAAGATTCGAAAAACCTCAAACTCCGCATCACGCGCGGCATGCTCGCCGCCTATCAGGAGGCGCTCCGCGATTTCCGCGAAGACATGCGCGTCTTCTGCGCCAAGCGCGAAGCGGGGTATATCACCGTCTCTACCGACAGTCCCATTGAACGGGTTCTGTTCGGCGAGCTGTTAAAGGATGGAATTATGTCATGATGAAGCTCTTGGTACCCTTGGGGCTGTTGGGGCTCATCGGGATCGCGGTCCTCATCCTGATCTACATCATCCGTCCCAATTACCAAACGCAGCACGTTTCGAGTACATACGTTTGGAGACTCAGCCTCAATTACAAACGCAAGCGCCCTCCCGTCAGCAAGATACGCAACATTCTGATCTTTATCTGCCAACTCTTGATCTTAACGGCAATGGCGCTCCTTATGGCGTGGCCCGCCATCACCGAACGCTCGCTCAACGACGAAACGGACGCGATCTATATCCTCGATTCTTCGGCGAGCATGTATGCGGGGGATGGGGAGAACACGCGTTTTGACCGTGCGCTCTCCGAAATCCGCACCCGTGCCGACCAAATCCTCGCAGAGGGCGGCAAGGCGACGGTGATCGTTGCGGACGACGCGCCCTATTTCCTCGCCCAGCGGGTCGATTCTTCGCGCGCCATGCGTTTCCATGCCGATATGGATGCGCTCAAAGAAAAGGGCTGTTCGTATGCCGTTTCCGACCTCGAAGCCGCCCTCACGCTCAGCCGCGACGTGCTCGAAGCCAACCCTTCCGCGGCGATCTATCTCTTTACCGATACCGAATATTCCTATGTTCCCGAACGGGTGACGGTGGAGCTCGTACGCGAGAATACCGAGTGGAACGCCGCCATTCTCGACGCTTCCGCCGAACGGGAAAACGGCTATTACACGATCACCGTGCAGATCGCCTGTTACGGCGTCACGCAGGAACTCAAAGTGGAGATCAACGTCGACGGAGCCAACTCCATTCCCGCGTCGGGAGTCGCGGGCAATCCCGTCGAATTCTATAAATACGTCGATTGCGACGACGACGCCGTAAAGACGGTCATTTTCCGCGTCGGCGGCGGCGTAGAGGACGAGAACCTCTTCTACTACGACGTGAGCGACACGCAGAGATTTTTCTCCTTTAACTCCATACAGGTGAGCATCGAGGCGGACGATTCCTATCCCGTCGACGATCACTTTTCCATTTACGGGGGGCAGAAAGAGCTCTTGAAGGTGATGTATTACAGCACCGACCCCAACCCCTTCATCCAGACCGCTCTCGGCATTGCGCACAACGCCCTTGCCGACAGGTACGACCTCGAAGTGTACGAAGTCAAGAAGGGGGACGCTCCCGTCCTCGAAGGGTACGATTTTTACGTCTTTGAGCACGGCATGCCTTCCCGTCTTCCGACGGACGGCGCAGTTTTGCTCCTCGATCCCAACCCCAACATCGCGCCCGTTCCCTTAGAGGCGGACTTCGTCGCGGAGCGCACCTCCGACTTCAACGGGAGCTCCGTCTCCCTTGCGGAAGGGGACGATTACGAAGGACACCCCGTAACGAGGTATATCGTCGCCGACGACATCGAGGTCTCCTTTTACGACATGATCACCGACTACGACCCGTCCTATCAGGTCCTGCTCACATACGACGGAAACCCCATGCTCATGGTGCGCAACGAAGAAGAGGTCAAGATCGCCGTCATGGCGTTCAGCGTCCACTTCTCCAACCTTGCCAAGCTCCCCGAGAACTTCTTGCTGATGTATTCGATCATCGACTATTTCTTCCCGTCTGTCATCAGCGGGAATGCGTTTGAAGTCAACGAATCGTTTACGCTCAACACATGGGGGGACGAGCTCGAATTTTCGTCGGGCGAAGTTTTCTCCGCCGACCAGATGCCCATGAAGTTCTCCCTCGATACCCCGGGGGATTACCGTTTCACCCAAACGACCTATTACGGCAGAGATATTTCGGTAGAAGTCTTTATCAAACCGCCCGCAGAGGAGAGCAATATCCGCAAAACGGCAGACAGCTTTTCCGACCCTTACGAGGGCATGACGCGGGAGACGGTCTACCGCGACCTGTTGATCATCTTTGCTTCCATTCTGTTCGGGCTCGTGCTTCTCGAATGGATTTTGCAATCGCGCGAAAATAAGTAGGAGGAGAGTATGCGGAATTTTTCTATCCATTTTCAAAATCCGTGGCTGTTGCTGCTGCTCATACCCGCTTTCGCGCTGACGATCGTTCTCTATCTTCTCCTCAACAAGAAGTTCAGAAGAACGAGGAACCGTATCGTCTCCATCGTGCTCCACTCGGTGGTCGTCACCCTCTGTGTGTTTGTGCTCGCGGGCATCAGTTTCCGTTACGACGTCGCCAATCTCGAAAACGAAATTATTTTGCTCGTCGACGTCTCCGAGACGGAGGAGCAATCGGCGGACCGCAGAGACGAATTTATCCGCACGGTGATCTCCGAAGGCGGCTACGACGGCTATAAAATGGGCGTCGTCACCTTCGGCTTCGACCAGCGCTACGCCGTGCCGCTCACTTACCGCACCGAGCGCATTTTCGAGGACTACCAAAACGCGGAAAAACCCGATACGAGCGCGACGAACATCGCGGGGGCGCTCCGCTTCGTCTCCGAACAGAACCTCTTCTCCAATCCCGAGACCGCGAAGATCGTGCTCGTCACCGACGGAAAGGAGACGGACGAAAAGGCGACTTCCGTCATCGGCGTGCTCGCACGGAAGGGCATCACCGTCGATACGGTCTGCATTTCTTCCTCGTACGAAGAGGACGTCGTGCAGGTCAAGGGGATAGATTTCCCCGATTACCACATCAATCAGGACGAGAGCTTCCCCCTCGGCGTGCGTCTGCAATGCAAGCAAGCCGTGGAGTCGGCGAAGATCTCGGTGTACGATAACGGCGTGCTCGCCGAAGGCATGTCCAAGCCTTCGACGGACGAGGACCCTTTGAGCCTTGCCGCGGGGGAACAGGTCATCGACTTTTCCGCCGTGTTCACTTCGCAGGGACTGCACGAGATCACCGTCAATATCGAGGTAGACGGCAAGGACCTTACCTTCAACAACCGTTTCTCCTCCTACTACTATCTCGAACAGTTCAGCCATGTGCTCATCATTGAGCATGCCGCGGGAGAATCGGACGCGCTCAAAGCGTTGCTCGAAGACAACAACATCTATGAGGGGAAGGTAGACGAGCTCAACCTCTCGGCTTACGAAAAACTTCCCACGACCATCGACGATCTCCGCGTGTACGACCAGATCATTCTCAACAACGTCTCGAATGCGGACATGCGGAACCTTCCCACGCCCGAAACGGTTTCGACCGAAGACGGCAAGGATTGGTTCGTCAAACTTCTCTATTCCTATGTCTATGAATACGGCGGAGGGCTGCTCACCGTCGGCGGGAGCGAGGGCGAAGGCGTCGATCTCAAAGCGCACGCCTACAACCGCGAAGACATGTACAACACGCTCTATCAGGAGCTCCTGCCCGTGCAGGTGATCGACTACACGCCGCCCGTTGCGGTCATGATCATCATCGATATTTCGGGCTCCATGGGCTCGGGAGAGGACGGCACCCCCCTCTACTATGCAAAGCAGGGCGCCATCTCCTGCCTCTCCGCGCTCAACGACCGCGACTACGTCGGGATCATGACGCTCGATACCGTCTACGGCACGATCCTGCCCCTCACCCGAAGGACGGAGGAGACCCGCATCCGCGAGGCGATCCTCGGGATCGGCACGGGGGATTCGACGGTGTTTTCGAGCGCGATCAAGTCGGCGGGCGAGCGTCTGCGCCAGCAAAAGGATGTCGACAAACGCCACATCGTCATCGTCTCCGACGGTATGCCGGGCGAAAACGAAGACGTCTACCTCACGATCGCCGAAGAGCTTTACCGCACGAGCGGGGTCACCATTTCCTTTGTCGGCGTAGATATGGAAGCCAACGATTCCTACAACGCCATGAAGAAGCTCACCGACATCGCGGGCGGGCAGATCCACTCGGCAAGCGGACGCGAACTCATCGACGAAATGCGCAACGACCTCAACGCGCCCGCGATCAAAGAGTTCAAGCCCGAAGAATTCTATCCCATCGTACAAGAGGAGCTCTCTCCCGTCTTCAACAACGTGGAATTCGGCAACGAAGACAACCGCAGACTGTTCCGCGTCCCGCTCGGCGGGTTCTACGGGGTCAAGAAGCGCGAGAGCGCCGAAGTCCTTCTCGCGGGCGATTACGAAGTGCCCATCTATGCGCAGTGGAAATACGGAAAGGGCATGGTCGGCAGTTTCATGTGCGACCTCGGCGCAAGTTCTTCCAGTTGGTCCACGAAGTTCATGGCAGACGAAAACGGACGGCGTTTCCTCTATAACGTCATCGCCAACCTCATGCCCACGGAGAACATCCGCCCGGGCGAGATCAGGCTCGAATTGAAGGAAGAGAACTACATCAACCGCCTCAACGTCTACACCGATCTCGAAGAAGGTCAGCAGATCAAAGGGCGAATTATCGAAAAGACGGACGAAGGGGAGATCGTGCACGAACTCGGCGAGACGGGCTCGGCGGAAAACGCAATTTACGTCTCTTCCCCGCTCGGCGAGGAGAACCGCTATTCCCGTTGCGACTTTGTTTTGAAGAGCAACGGCGTCTATCGGATCGTGATCGAAAAATACAATGCGGACGGCACGCTCCGCGCCTCCATGGAGATCTACAAGGCATTCTCCTATTCGGAGGAATACGATTCCTTTGCGGGGACGGAAGAGGAGACGACTCCCGAGCAGATGCTCGGCGAACTTGCCGAGCGCGGCAACGGCGCCGCCGTTGCGGAAGACGACCCGTGGGGCGTTTTCACGAGCTTCGTCACCTCGCTCGGACGCACGTACGACCCGAGGCTCGCCCTGCTCATCATCGCAATGGTCCTCTTCCTCGGCGACGTCGCCGTGCGGAAGTTCAAATTCAAGTGGATTCACGAATTGGTGCGTGAACACAGGGCAAAGAAGGCGGAGGCAAAATGAAAAAGCTGAGATATTTTTCCGCGATCTTGTTGGCGACGGCGCTGTTGCTGTTCGCCGCCGCATGCACGCGCACCGCGCCGCTTGCCACCCCAAAGGGGCTCAATTTCGACGACAGCTTAAATCTCTATTGGACGTATGTCCCGGGCGCGCGCAGTTATACCGTCTCTATTTCGGGAGATAACGGGTTTGAAGACGAGCTCACTTCGCACGTGACGCACGTCTCGCTCGAATATCTCTCGGAAGGGGACTACGACATTAAGATCATGGCAGTCGGCGGCGCGAACAACGAGGCGGTCTCGGCATGGTCCGAACCCGTTGAGTTCCGCCGTATCAAAGATTCGGGGCTCGTCTTCGAGTCCGTCAACGGCAATACCGAATACGCCGTCTCCAAGGTGGGCTCTGCGTCGGGGGACGTCACGATCGAGAACGAATTTCGCGGCAAGCCCGTCACGGCGATCGCCGAGGACGCGTTCCGCGGCAAGGGGAGCAGCAGAATTACGTCGGTCACGATCGGCGAAAACGTCAAAACGATCGGGAACAACGCCTTTTACAACTGCACCAACCTCACCTCGATCGTCATTCCCGATACGGTAACGAGTATCGGCACGAACCTCTTCCAGGGCTGTTCTCGGCTCTCCGAAGCCGTTCTTCCCGCCTCGATCGGCGAGATCCCCGCATACACGTTCGCCTATTGCCGCGCGCTCGAATCGTTTACGATCGGAAGCGAAGTGCTCGCCATCGGCGAAAGCGCGTTCTACAACTGCTCCAAGCTCAAATCGGTCGAAATTCCCGACTCCGTCGTCTCGATCGGGCAGCACGCCTTCGATTCGGACATGGAAATAACGTCGCTCTCCTTCGGGAGCGGGATTTCGTACATCGGCGACTACGCCTTCTATAACTGCAATCTGATCGCCGAGATCTCCTTCCGCGGGACGGAGGGTTTCACCCTCGGCGAACACGTCTTCGAGAGCTGTTCCTCTCTTGAAGAGATCGAACTTCCCGAAGGGCTCGAAAACGTCGGCGCGTACGATTTTTACCGCTGCACCGCCCTCTCCGAGGTCAGCATTCCCGAGAGCGTGATCTCCGTCGGCGCGTTCGCGTTCCGCGATACGGCGATCTTCAACGCGCAGGGCGAACTGCAAAGCGACGGCTACATCTACACCAAAGAGGGCTGCGACGGATTCATCTATGTCGACGATTGGATCGTCGCCGCCACCGACGAGTATAAACTCTCCGTAGAGGAGATCAGACCTGCCGACGTCACCCGCAAAAACGCGGTCGGGATCGCAGATCAGACCTTCGTCACGAGTTATATCGGCAATTCGGGGAACGTCGTCACGGGGGGACCGCCCAACCTTCGGTCGGTCACTCTGCCCGCGGGGATCCGCTATCTCGGCGTTTACGCCTTCTACAAGTGCGCCGCGCTCGGAACGTTCCTCACGGAGGCGGGGAGCGAGCTCCTCTCCATCGGGGACAGGGCGTTCCAGGGTTGCGACATTCTCCGCTCCGTACGGCTTCCCGAGGGGCTCCGCGAGATCGGCAGTTACGCCTTCTATAATTGCGCCGCCGTCAACGATTCGGCGGTTTCGGGGAGCAACATCCTCGCTCCTTCCACCGTCGAACGGATTGGCACATACGCCTTTTTCGGCACGGCGCTTTGGAACAACGCCCCGCAGGCGGACGGCATCGTCTATGCGGGAGATTGGGTCGTCGGGTTCAACGAACTTGTCGATACGTCCATCAAATTCAAAGACGGTATCGTCGGCGTCGCCGATTTCGCTTTCTACCAGAACGCCGAACTGCAGAGCATCACGGGGCTTTCGAGCGTACGAAAGATCGGGAGAGGCGCCTTCTTCGGGTGTACCGCTCTCAATCTGATCTCCCTCAATCCCAACCTGACGGAGATCGCCGACAATACGTTCAGCGGTTGCAGCTCTCTCTTCATCGCCAACCTGCCCTATAACCTCAAACGGATCGGCAATCGCGCCTTCTTCGGTTGCACCTTGCTCGATTCGATCGACCTCTCGGTGACGGACGTCGTCGAGATCGGGACTTCGGCGTTCTCGGGTTGCACCAACGTCAAGACAATCGAACTTGGCGAAAAGCTCGAACGGATCGGCGCAAACGCCTTCTACGGGCTCAACCGCGTGACCGAGCTCGTCATTCCCGACAGTATCACGGAGATCGGCTCCAACGCCTTCACCAACTGTTCGGAACTCGTCTCCGTCTCTTTCGGCAGTTCGCTCGAACGGATCGGCGCGGGCGCGTTCCACGGTTGCACCGCGCTTGCCTCCGTCTCTTTGCCCGACAATATCAAGTCGATCGGCAGTTACGCCTTCTATAAATGCTCGGCTCTTTCCGAAGTCGACCTCGGGAGCGGGCTCGAAGAGATCGGGGAATACGCCTTTGCGCTCACGGGGCTCAAATCGCTCGTCTTGCCCGCTTCGGTAAAGACGATCGGCAATTACGCCTTCAAAAACTGCAAAGAACTCACGAGCGTCCTTCTGCTCGGCACGCCCGATCGGATCGGCATGCACGCGTTTTACTCGGGCGCGACGCTCACCTTCTTCTCCGCAGGCGCGGGGAAGGGGAACGGGTGGAACGCTCGCTGGAACTCTTCCTTCCGTCCCGTGGTCTGGAATTGCACCCTCTCCGAGGACGGCGGATACGTCGAATCGTTCACGGTCTCCTTCGAAGACATCGACAATCCCTTCGCGCGCGGCGGTTTTTCCGCTCCCGCCCGCAAGGGGTACGACTTCGTCGGTTGGGCGCTTTCGCCGGGCGGCGAGGCAGTCTACGGCGCGGACGATTGGCGGAACGCCGAATTCGGGACCACTCTCTATTCCGTCTGGAAGGAGAGCACGGGCGTGGAAGAACCCGCAGAGCCCACAGAACCGCAGCCTTCCGACCCTTCGGAAGGCGGGGAAGAACAGTCAACAACCTCTATTAAGGAGATAACGTTATGAAAAGGATGAAAAAAGGTTTGCTTGTGCTTGCACTTGCAGTGTCTGCCGCGCTTTGCCTGCTTTTGGCGGCGTGCGGCAGCGGCGTCGTTTTCAAGTTCGAAACGGGCGAGGGCGCTCCCTCCGTCCCCGAAGTAAAACTCGAAGCGGGGCAGGAATATACCCTTCCGACGCCCGAATGGGATGGATACAGCTTCGAAGGCTGGTACCTCACCGAAGATTTCACGGGCGACCCCGTCGTCTCGCTGACGGCAGACGAGGGCAAGACCTTCTATGCCAAATGGGAGAAGATGTACCGCGTCACCCTCGATCCCCTCGGCGGGACCCTTTCCGCGACCGAGTTCTATCTCAAAGCGGGCGACGATCTCGGCGCGGCGGCGGCGGAATACATTCCCCAAAAGGACGGGCTCGAATTCGGCGAATGGCTCTACGGCGAGGAAGGGCTCGGCGAACATACCGTCATGCCCAAGTCGGACGTCGAGTTAAAGGCGCACTATAAAGTCGGCTACACCATCGAGGTCTATCTGCAATCCCTTGCCGACGAGAACGTCTACGAAAAGGCGGAAGACGTCGTGGGCTTCGGTTATCCGGGCGACGACGCTTCCATTCCCCAATACGAACCCGAAGGATTCGAACGCACGACGCATACGGGCGAAGTTTTGCCCAAACAGCTCTCCGAAAACGCCGCCGAAAACGCATTCAAGCTCTATTTCGACCGCAAGGAGATCGTCGTCTATCTCAACGCCAATGTGGACAACGCAGAAGTCGACGAAGTGACGCTCACGGGCAAATACGGCGAAGAGACCGAACTTCCTGCCGATCTGTTCTACCGCACGGGGTATCTCCTCTCGGGTTGGAGCGAGAGCGCCTCGGGCGACAATGCCTACGCGGTCGGGCACGAAGTCTTCAATGCCGACCCGATCCCGTCTCAGAAGTACACGTTCACCGAGAGCACCGTCCTCTTTGCCGTCTGGCAGCAGGGCTACACCGATCTCTTCGGCGGCTTGGACTACATCTATCCCATTGGGAATAACGTCTATCTCGAACGCGCGGGATTCTTGTTCCTCGGGCAAAAACGCGGCAACGAAAATCTCTATACGTTCAGTTCGGACGACGAGATCGTCCTCTCCTGCAAGATCTTCAACGGAACGTTCTGCTATGCCGACGAATCGCGGCAGGGCTATACCGCAAATCTCTACACTGCCGAGGGCGAAGTGGATACTTCCGTCACCCTCTATTTCTCCGATACCTTCAACGGGCTCTCTTACAGCGTAAAAGGAGAGAACGACCTCACCACGACCTCCTCGGGCACCTACTATGTCGACGAAACGGGGTACTTCCATACCGAATTCACCTCGGGGAACATGGTCGGGCATGACTTTGCCTTCATGCGCGGGACGGTGACGGACGAAGAGGGCAATCGGCTCAGCGTCTTTGTCACCCGCAACGAGGAAGAGTACGGACTCGGCGTTTTGACCCTCTATCTCTACACGGGCGAGGCTGTCGTCCCCTACGAAGACAATTATCAGCTGATCCTCGACGGCTTCGGCACTGCCGCATTCAACAACGACGGCAGCGTCGTTTACCTCTACTATGGGTTCGACGATTCTCTCGGGATCGACATGCTCGTTCTCTATACCGAAGATGAACAGCTCTTCGGGACCTTTATCGTAAGCACATTCTCGGGCGTGAACGGCTACATGTTCTTCGATCCCGACTACTTCGGCGAATTCGCCGAATCGGAGGGGAGCGGCACGCTCGTCCTCGACGGCACATACCGCGCGACCTATACCGACGGCACGACCAGCCTCAACGGCTCCTATGTCTCCGTCACTTCGCAGATGGGCGCAGACCTCATCTATTTCGACGCGGGGGACGAGGAGTACGTCTTCTCCCTTTCGAACGGCTATTTCGAGAAGTATGACGCGTCCTATGCCGAACTTCTCAACAGCACCGAAGAGGGGATCGACGCGCCCATTCTCGTCGTGAATAAGGAGAAAGGAAAGTTCGAACTGTACGCGATAGATAACTACGGCATGTATCTCTATCTCGTAGCCAGGGGCACGATCGCCGCGCAGGACGGCGACCGCTATCTCGCCACCGTGACCGAGCACCTTCCCGCAGACGATCTCGCGGACGTCGGCTACGATTATGCGAAGCTGAGCAGCTTCGTCTATTCCGTCGCCTATCTGAGCACGACGGACGGCGACGTTGTTCCCGTGATGTATTGGTGGTCGTACACCCTCGATGACGGCGAACCTTCCGAGTACGAAAAGAAGTACACCCCCGCAGAGGGCAAGGGCGAACTCACCGTCGTCAACGGCTTCGGCTACTATACCGACGCGGACGGCGAAGAGCATCTCGGGCTTCTCATCGACAATACGTCTTATTGGACGCTCAGCTGCGAAGAGGGCGACTTCTACTTCTCCCTCGACGACGCAACCTCTCATTACACCATTTTGGACGGCGAAATTCTCGGGACTTGCGTGTTCGTCAACGAATACGGCGAGACCGATCAAACGCAATTCCTCACGCTCGACGGTCTCGGCGGAGCAGTTTACGAGTACGAGAGCGACGGGAGCGAGAAGAGCGTCAAAGGCAAGATCGCCAAGACGAGCGAGCAGACGATCTTCGAATACGATATTTATACCTTCACCGCAACCGACGGTTCCGAGGTCTCCTTCAATTTCATCATGATGGACAGCGGAAGCTCGTACAAGTATTTCTTCAAAGAAAATACGACCTATGCGGGCGAGTTCACCTCGAATCTCGGCGAAACGCTCACGCTCGACGGTTACTTCCTGATGGCATACTATTCGGGACCCGAATTCGAATGCGCGGGGCTCTACTATCTCTATCAGGACGCATGGACGGACAAGATCCTCATCTGCCTCTATACCTATCTTGAAGACGGGAGCGGGGTCGAATTCTTCTTCGACGTCACGGGAAAAACGATCTCCATGCGCGGCGATGAGTATCTCGACTGCTACGTCGTCGAAAACCAGGATTTGAACGGGGAGATCTATTGCTTCGACGGTCTCGGACATCTCACCGTCCGCACCATCGAAGGGACGGGCGAGGACGCTGCGATCAAAGTCATCGGAGACGGGAGCTACACTTATAACGAAGCAGAGGGGCTCTATGTCCTCGAGATCACCTATACGGGAACCAACGTTCCCAAGACGGTCTACGGCGGGTTCAGCGAGATCACCCTCGACGGGCAAGCGGTAAACGCCTTCTTGGTATGCTATACCGAAGTCGTCAACGCCTACCTCAATGAGGAAGACTGGTCGGTGCTCATGCTCGGCGGATTCGGCTCCGCCTACCGTTTCGGTCCCGACGGCTATCTCGAATCCGGCAGCTACGTCATGCTCTCCGAAACTCTCCTCTACTATGTGAACGACGATCTGACCGACGCGCTCCTCTATGAGTACGACGCGAAGGCGGGCAGGATCGTTGCGCTCGACCTCGAAGAAACGGGTTACTACACCGAAAACCTCGAAGCGCTCCTCTTCACAAGCCACGGCTTCGTGCTCTATCAGGACGAGCGGCTCTGCTTCTACAACAAGGAGGCGGACGGCTCCATCACCCTCTATTACAGCGTCGCCGACCTCGACGATTACGACGAATCGGACGTCACCAAATACGGCTACGTCGCGAAGGACTTCGGCAAGTTTACCGATCAGATCGACTTTGAGGGGAAGACGTACTATAAGAACGACGGCATCTCCATCATCTTCAAACGCACGGGCAATACGAACAGCTATCCCATTCCCGTCGGCGAGGACGAGAGCTCTCCTCTCGGCGAGTTGACGTTTGCGCCTTCCGACGGCGACTTCGCCGTCACGGGTACGGTCCAGATCACCATTTCGGGCACGACCGAACGTTTCCCCGTGTCCGTTGTCCGCACGAGCGCGGGCGGCGAATCCAAGTTCTATATCTATATCGGGAGCACGGGCGGCGGCTTCTTCCGCTACACGATCTCTCTCACCTATCACGGAGAGAACAGCACCTATTCCGTCACAGCCATGGACTATGTGTATCAGCTTTCCTCCTACTACTCTCTCTTGCTCGGAATAGACTTCGGACAGATGGAGCTCACGTTGCCCTTCACCGAGGCAGGGGAAGAGTCTTCGGACGGCTATTATTTGGATGCCGTGTTCGTCGATGAGCTGTATACCGACCTCGAAGGGGGGTCGATCGTGTCGATCGACCATGCGCCCGTCACCGTGCTTGAATATGACGATGGGACCATGTTCTACATCGCCGAGTTCGAGCACACCGACAAGCAGACGTACAGGCTGTATTTCGAGATCGGCTATGTCGAAGATACGAGCTTCTACTATGTGCTTGCGCTCGTGCGCGTGCAGATGGCGGAAAATATCTCCTGCGGAAACGAAGTTTACGACATCGAGCTCGAAAGCATGATCTCGAGCGACTCCTTCGGCGGCTGGCAAGGGGGCGACCTCTTCTCCGTGACCGTCTATTACGACGATGCGGAGACGGAGGGCGTGCGCGTTTCCGTCGACCTCACGGGCTACATCGGCGGCAACAAAGCCGTGCTCTTCGAGTACGATCTCTGGAGCGGCATGAACGATTCGACCGCTTACGTCATCACGGTGAAGCTCGGCGAGACCGATGACCCGTACGTCGTGCCGCTCTATACCGACGTGCAGATGATCATCTCGTCCGCGACCTACTACTATACGGCGGCAAACGATTGCGTCGTCATGTTCTACGGCGATGAGATCGGGTTCATCGCGATCGGCACCGACGAAGGGGAGGAAGTGCTCGTCGTGGTCGCAACGCAGTCTCTCGGCGACGGCGTCTATGAGGCGACGACGTCCGACGGATATGTGTTCACCGTCACCAAGCAGAGCGGCGGCACGGTCACCGTGGAAGAAAAGATCGTTGAATAACACAGAACGGGAGCGGGCACATGCCCGCTCCTTTTCATCATTTCGTCAAAAATCGTCAAAAAGGAGAAAGATATGCCATTTATCGACAGCAAAATTACCCTCAAACTCACCGAAGCGCAAAAGGAGCGCGTCAAGGCGCGGCTCGGCAAGGCGGTCTCCCTTCTTCACAAGGGGGAGAGCTATCTCATGGTCGGCTTTGCCGACGGGTACGACCTCTACTTTGCGGGCAAAAAGCTCGAAAAAGGGGCGTATGTCGAAGTCAGCCTCTTCGGCAAGGCGTCTCCCGCCGATTACGATAAAATGACGGGGCAGATCTGCGCCATTCTCGCCGAGGAGCTCGGCATTTCGGGCGATTCGGTCTACGTCACCTATCACGGGCTCTCCGATTGGGGCTGGAACGGCTCGAATTTTTGAGCGGGCATAGGTCCGACTTATCGGAAAACGCTTGCTTTCCGCCGCGGGAGATGTTAAAATAGATAGGAATCGAAATTCGGAGCAGATCGGAATGGAAGAGAACATCATCGCACAGATCGCGGAGGCGGAAGAAAAGGGCAAAGCGCTCATTCTCGAAGAGACGGAGCGCGCTTCCGCCGTGCGTGCCGACGCCCAAAAGCGGGCGGCGGAACTGCGGAGGGCGGCGGAGACCGACTGCGCCGTTTTGCGCGCCGACGGCATTGCCCGCGCGGCGGCAGAGGCGGAAGAGAGCTACCGCCGTTCGCTTTCTGAAGCCGCCAAACGGGCGGCGGAATATTCCGAATCGCTGTTAAAACACACCGACGTGTACGTCGCCGAGATCGTCGGGAGGATCGTCAAGTGATCGAGCGGATGAGAAAACTTCATCTCATCGCGCTCTCTTACGAACGGGACGCCCTTCTCGACGTCCTCGAACGTACGGGCGCGGCAGAGGTGAATTTCCACGCCGAAACGGAGGGCACGCAGCCCCTTCCCGAAGAGGGAGGGGAGCTTTCCGCGCGCCTTTCTTCTTGGGAAGAAGCTCTCTCCCTGCTCCTCACCGAGGCGGAAAAATACGCCAAAGAGCACGGCAAAAAGGACTTTTCCCTGCCCAAGGAAAGCACGGTCGGCTACCGCGAATTTCTCGCCGCGCGGCAGACCCTTTCGGAGGGCGACGCGCTCGCAAAGGAAATCCAAACTCTTTTCAACGAAAAAAATTCCGCCCTTGCCGAGGAGGCGCGCCTCTCCCGTGCGATCGCGGCGGCGCTCCCTTACAGGCAGGCAAGAGCCTTCTCTTCCTATGCCTCCACCCGCCACACGGTCACAAAGTTGGGGCTTGTTCCCTCTCCCGCGTGGGCGGTTTGCCGCAAAGAGCTCGAAGAGCTCCCCCTTGCCGCATTCGAGGCGACCGAGGGCGAGAGCGTCCTTGTCGCCGTCACCGCGCATAAGAGCGCGCTTGCGGACGCAGAGCAGGTTTTGGGCGCGGCGGGCTTTGTCTCCTGCCCCTATACGGGGGAGCAGACGGGCGAAGAGCTCCTTGTCTCTCTCCAAACGGAGCAAGAGGAGCAGAAGGAGCGACAGGAGCGCGCGGAAGAGTCTCTCTTCGGGCTTGCTTCCCGCGTCGAAGAATTCAGGCTGTATTGCGACGTGCTCGGGTTCGAGCTCGAAAAGGCGGAACAGGCGGAAAAACTCAGGGGCACCGAGCGCACCTTCCTCTTGGAAGCGTTCGTTCCCGCCGACGACGAATTCGTCCCCACCCTCTTAAAGAACAACAAAGTCGTCGAAAATTTCGAGGCGATCACGAATATGTACTCCCCGCCGAACGCGCGGGAATTCGACCCCAACACGGTGATGTCCTTCTTTTACAGCGTCTTTTTGGGGTTCATCATGGCGGACGTCGGCTACGGGCTCTTGATGATGCTCGGCGGCGGCTTCCTCTATTTCAAGAACCGCGCCAAGAAGGGCGGGATCAAGTCCCTCGCGGGCGTGTTTGCGATCGGCGGAATTTTCGCCGTCGTTTGGGGAATTTTGTTCAATTCGATTTTGGGCATACAATTTCTGCCCTTTACGGTCATGCCCGACCCGCAGCATGCGACTTGGAAATTCGTCGGCATCGACATTCCCGCCATGCTCATCATCAGCATGCTCATCGGCATTGCGCAG
>CANRCY010000003.1 GCA_947629225.1 uncultured Clostridia bacterium
GAACCTTCCAGAAGACCGGAGTCCATCTTGTTTCTTCCCTCAATCTGGCGTCTTCCGGTGCGCCGGACTGTCAAAAGCAGTATGTATTCGGATATCCCGGCCCGGTTGATCCGCCTCATCTCCAGGCGGTAGATCTGCCGGAATATCTGATAATCACAGAAAAAGGCTCCTCTCGGCTCTTCTTTTTCGCTTGCCTCCCATATGATGTCCGCAATTCCTGCCGCCTGTATCTTGTCGCCGTAAATGATCATCGCGCCGTCGTGCAAGGGGGCTTTGTCGATGAAAATCCCCTCGATGAGCTGGTTGGAGATACTCGCCCCGAGCTTGACGCCGCTATCCACGATGTCCTTGGGCAAGTTCCCGTTGGAGAGCACGATGAGCGCGCCCGTGTTCTTTTTGGAAAGATTTTGCACCGCGCGCACGATCGAGGAGATGTACTCCTCCGCACGGGCGGCGACGGCGCTCTTGGAAGTCGACTCCCCTCTCGTCTCGCCCGAGCGCTTCCCCGTCCAGACGGAGCGCTTGATCTCCTGGCTGAACAGGAACAGGAAGAAGAGAGACAGAATTGCAAAGAGAATGAGGAACGCCGTGCTGTCGAACCTTTCGGCGACGAGACAGACCCCGCCGACGAAGAGCGTCACGAGGACATACACGGCGATGAGCACTTTGGCATTGTTTTGCTTTAACGTGCGGAAGACATAGTAGATGAGAAGAAAGAAGAGAATCCCCTCCGCAAAATAAGCGACCCAATTTGCGCCGAATTGCAAAAATACGTTTTTGATGTTTTCCCAGACGTGCGCCATAAATCCCCCCGCCTGTAATTTTTACGTTCTCTGTTCTTTATTATAACGCCGAAGACAAAAAAAGAAAAGTGTTTTTCTCCCCTTTTTTTAATTTGCCTGCGGGAAGAAGATCTGTGCGATCGCGGCGGCAAGCGCGCCCGTCTTGTAATATTGCCCGCTCCGCAATCCCGAAAGAAGTCGGTGGCAGGAGAGATAGATCTCCTCCGTTCTCCTCTGCCCGAGGCGGCGGGCGATCTCCCTGTCCGACCGCACCGCGTAGGGGTGCAAGCCGAGCGCCTTGCCCGTCTCCTCGTCCGAACCGCGCACGCGGACCGTTTCGAGAAGAGTCTTGAAATGGGAAGTCAGCGAAGAGAGCACGGCGTTTTCGTCGTACCCCTTTTCCAAGAGGTCGAAAAGAATTTCCGAAAAACGGGTGAAGTTTCCCTTCGAAGCCGCCTGCGTGAGCTCGTATATCTTATATTCCGCGTCCTGCGCGATATACTCCTCCACTTCCGCGCGGGAAACAACTCCCCCGTCGCCGAGGAGCAGACGGAGTTTTTCCGTCTCCCTCCGCATGCGCGCCGCGTCCTGCGCGCAGTAGGTCACCATGAGTTCCACCGCGTCGCCTTCGGGGCGCAGACCCTGTTTGCGCATGAGCCCGAACAGCCAGCGGGAGAGGGTATCTTTGTCCGCACGGGAGCAGTCGACATAGACGAGCCCCTTCTTCTTTTTGAGCTCGCTCCCCTTTTTGCCGCCGTTGACGATGACGAGCACGGTCGTGGGCGACGGGGCTTCCGCATACCGCGCCAAAACTTCCCAATCCCGCTCCGAGGGGTAAAATTCATACACGCGCACGAGCCGCCGTTCGTCCAAAAAGGGCAATTCGTACAAACCGTCTTTGAATGCGGAGAGCTTATCCCCTTTGAGGTCTTCCCCCTCGAAGCGCATATCGTTGAGAAGGGGCTGGGAAAGGGCGCACGCCTCGCGGATGCTCTTGACGGCGTGCTCGCGGAAGTAGATCTCTTCCCCTTCGATGAGATAGACGGGCTGCAACCCTTCCTGTAAACTCTTTGCAAGTTGGACGAATTTCATATCCTGCGGACCTTTTCAAGCCCCTGCGGCGGGGCTACGTTGCGATTATACCATTTCCGAGATAAAATTTCAAGTATTCGGCATAGGGAGGTTCCTCTCCGAGGAACAAATCCGCGCCCGTGGCGGGGATTCCGCCGAAGTCGAACTCCACCGTGCGCCCTTCCGCGAGAAGAACGAGCTTTTGGCGGGTCTCGAAGCGGAACGAGAGCCCGCCCACGGCAAACTCCCTGCCGAAAATCAGTTTCTTGTTTCTGAGACCCGTTTCGCATTCGTCGCATAAATAGATCGCATCGGCGGGCAGAAACGCCGCCGTGTTCGCGCCCCTCTGCTCGTCTTCCGAGAGCACGATGACGGCGGAGAGCTCTCCCCCATAGCGGCGGGAGAGAAGGTCCTCGCACGCGGAGACGCCGATCTCCCCGTCGATCACGAGCACGCACTCGTTGCGGGTGCGGAGCAATGCGGCGCTCTCCCCCTCCCGCGTGAAGAGCTCGATCCTGCAGCCCGAGAACACGACGTTCTCGCAGACTGCCGCCAAAACGATCAGAACGGAGAGCGCGGCGGCGCCGATTCCCTTCCATAGCGGCTTGATCCGCACCCTTCCGCAGAAGGCGACGCAACCCGTGAGAAAGAGGACGCTCCCCGCGCCGAGCGAAAATCCCGCGATGACGAAGGAAAAGTCGGCGACAGAGAGCAGATAGAGAAATGCCGAGAACATGCCGTCGGGAAAGACGAGGAAGAAGGAAGCGGCGGGCGGAATGACGAGGGCAAGCGCCGCGCAGGAGAGGCTCCCGAGAAAGAGGACGGGCAGGAGCGGGAGCAGAAAGAAGTTCAGAAGGAGCGCGAGCGCAGAGGCATAGCCGAACGATTCGAGCAAGATCGGAAAGGTGAAAATCTGCACCGAAAGCGCCGCGGAGAGATAATCGGCGAGGAAACGGGGAAATCTGATGCGCAGAAGCCCCTTTTTGAGGGGAGCCGAGAAGAGCGCAAGCCCGATACATGCGCCGTAGGAGAGGCGCATTCCCGCCGCGTACCACTGGCAGGGAAAGACGACGAGGGTGATGAGGGCGGCGACGGAGAGCGATTCGAGCAGGTCGTACTTCCTCCCCGAGGCACGCATGACGCCGAGAACGCCGCACATGATGACGGCGCGCACCGAGGAGACGGTAAACCCGCACACGCCGCAATAGAGAAGGGAAACGGCGAGAGCGGGCAGAAAGCGGTACTTCCCGAGAAAGCGGAAACAGAAATACGCCGCGGCATACAGAATGCCGATGTGCAGACCCGAGACGGCGAAGATATGCGCGATCCCGCCCTGACGGACCGCCTCGGAAATGCCCTCGTCCATTCCGCCCGAATTCCCCGTGAGAAGAGCGTAACAGAGGTCGGCTTCGTCCCGCCCCATATGGCTATGTAACGTTTCGTACAGCGCCGCGTTCACCCTGAGAAAGGGGTCTTTCGACCGACCCACGACTTCATACGACTCCGCGGACGCGCTGTAACGGATATTTTTCGAAAATAAGTTCCTCTTAAAAGAGTCGTTGCGGAAGCCCTCGACGCCGATCGCCGAGACGTTCGCGTCCATCGAGAGGATTTGCGCGGGACGGACGGCGGTATCGAGCACGATGCGGCATTTGCCGCCCGTCTTCTCGCCGTCGAGGAAGAGATCGTCGAGCACGGCGACCGAACGATCGCGATGGACGGAGACGGAGACGACCCTGCCCGTGAGGCGGTATTCTCCCGCTTCCGCCGTGGAGAGAAAGCGTTGCGTGTACCCGTGCAGGGCGAGCGCGCCGAGCCCGCCGAAGATCAGCAGGGAGAGCAGAACGGCAAGGATACGCGTCTTTCGGAACGGAACGAGCGCAAAGCCCGCAAAAAAGAGCAAAAAGATAAGATCGGACGGAGCAAAGCCGCCGAACCTGATCTTTCCGTAAAGGAAAATGCCCGCGGCAAAGCCGAGCGCGCAAAAAAGGAAGGGGCGGAAATTGATGCGTACCCGTCTTTTTTCCTTTTCCTCCATGGTCCTTCTCCCCGCGTCAAGCCAATGTGATCCTGTCCGAAACGGAGCGGACGAGCATTCCCTTCCCCTCTCCGTAGGCGACGCAGTCGGCGACGAACGCCGCAAACCGCTCGGTCGCGCGGACGCGGCAATACGCGGCGGTCACGGAGACGAGCTCGTCGAGATACAAACTCACCCGCTCCCCGAGCAGCGCCACGGTGAGGGAGACGATCTCGAAGGGGGTAAAGTCCTCTTCCGACTTTCTCAGCCCGCTCTCTTCCGTGCGGAAGCGACCCAATCCGAGCGCGCGGTCGTTTTTGTAGAAATAATCGACCCCGTTCACCCGTTCTCTGCGGAAGGCGCATGCGTCGATCAGCCCGTCGAGCCGCGCGGAGAGGCGCACGCCCGATTTTGCGATGCCGAACGTGGAAAGGCACCTCGTTTTGAGGAATGCCCGCGAAATGGGCTCTTCCGCCGCGACGATCTCTTTCAGCCGCGCAAGGACCGCGCCGTCGTTTTCGCCGCTCGTGATGAAGGCGGGCGGCTCCGCCGAGCCCATGCCGACCGCGCGGTAAGGGCGCAAATATTTGGAGAGCGAAGAGCCGCTCTTTTTGTCCGAACCCGTAATACGGTCGAGAAATTCTTTGATACGCTTGACTTCCCGCTTGGGGTTGTTGTAGAAATTGACGCAGTTTACGCGGATCACGCTCCAATTCATGCGTTTGAGCGTCTGCACTTGGAGAATGTTCCTGTCCTTGACCGAAAAACGCTCCGACCCGTCGAAGAGGACGGCGAGAATAAATTCGTGAGGGTTTTTCGGGTCGAGCACGGCGACGTCGATCTTGAAGTCGGAAGCGCCCACGTCTACGCGGCATTCGTACCCGTAGCCCGAGAGTTCCCGCGCAAGGTACTTGCCGACGCCCGCGCCCTCTTTGACCGCGCCCGATCTGACGGCGAGGGTCGTTCTGCCCTTTTCGGCGAATTGTAGGAACGCCTTTAAGCCCGCCACCCCTTTCGAGGACGTCTTGGAAAGGTCGATCATGCCCGCGGTGAGGGAGGAAAATACCTTCATCTCCTCGCGCGCACGGGACACGGCGACGTTGAGCCGCCGCCAGCCGCCCGCCTGGTTGAGCGGACCGAAATTGAGAGAGACCCGACCGTTGGAATCGGGACCGTAGCAGACGGAGAACAGGATTGCGTCCCGCTCGTCCCCCTGCACGTTTTCGAGATTTTTCACGAAGAGAGGCTCCTCACCGTCAAAGGCGGCGCTCTCCAGCTTCTCCTTGCGCAACGCCTTGCCGAGCAGCCGCTCGATGAGGTTCTGCTGTGCGCCCGAGAAGGTGACGACGCCGATACTCGAACGGGAGAGAACGGGGTCTTTGAGGCGGCGCACGACCTCGGCGACGAGCGCCTCCGCCTCGACGCGGTTGCACTTGGTAAAGCCGCGGTCGTAGACCCCCTCCGTCAAGACGAGGCTGACTTTGCTGTCCGCATCGGGCGAAGGGAAGGTGCAGAGCTTATTGTCGTAATACATGCCGTTGGAGAAGGCGATGAGGCTCTCGTGCTTGCTCCGATAGTGCCAGATGAGATGGGTCTCGGGCATTCCGAGCGCAAGGCAGTCGTCGAGAATGCTTTCGAGATCTTCGCTCCCGAGGTCGTCTTCGTCGAAATACCCCGTGCGGAAGAAGGAAGTGGGCGGGAGCTGGCGGGGGTCTCCGACGACGATCGCGGACTTCGCGCGGGCGATCGCGCCGATCGCCTCGGCGGTGGGCATTTGCGACGCTTCGTCGAAGATGACGAGATCGAACAAATCCGCCTGCGGTTGCAGATATTGCGCCACCGTTGTGGGGCTCATCAGCATACAGGGAGCGATCTTTGCGAGCAGTTCGGGGACCTCGGCAAAGAGCCCGCGGAGCCCCGTGCCGCGCAAATTGCTCTTGACAAGGCGGCGGAACTGCGCAATCTGGACGCTGAGCCCCCCTTCGTCGCCCTCGGCGGGAAGCCGCGCGATGAGGTCGCGGCGGATCTTCGCACGGGTGAGCCCCGCAAACGCGTCCCATGCAAGGCGGAATTTTTCCGCCGAGTCTTCGAGCGAGCCGACCGTGATGCGGCTGAGCTCGGGGTCGGCGGGAATGTTGATCTCGAGGAAATTTTTGTAGACGTTCTTTTCGAACCCCGCGAGAATGTTCTCCCCCGTAAGTTTTCCGCTTTCGAGGGCTTCGGGGATAAAGTTGCAGCCGAGGGCGCGGAGCTCCTGCACCGTCTGTTTGTACATGCACCAATTCGGGAGCATATCCACATTGTCGATGAGGGCGCTCGCCTTCGCCGAGAGCTCGTCGAGCAAATCGTCCTGCGGCATTTTGGCGCGGTTCGCGTTCGTGACGGTCAAGAAGGCTTCGAGCGCGCCGAAAAAGCTCTCCGCCGCTTTCAGATAGCCGTCTAAAACGGGTTGCGTATAGCCGTTCTGCGCGCGCAGACACATTCCGTTGAACGCGTCGGGATTATAGTCGATGAAAGTCGCCGCGCAGAGGTCGTGCAGGGCATACAGCGCGCCGAGATATTCCCCCCTCTTGCGGAAGGAGATCTCCCCGCCGCGGTCGACGAAGGAGGCGGAGAGCGGAACGCTGCGGATACGGTCGGCGCAGTCGCGGATTTCCACGAGCGTCTGCAAGAATTTGGCGACGTCCTCCTCCGTGAGCGGGTGCAACGCGACGCGGCGGAGACGCTTTGCGGCAGAGACCGCCGCCTTGCTCGAACGGTAGCCCTGTTCGCTTTCGAGCGCGCGCTTGATCGCGGCGCAGTCCTTGGACAGATCGACGTACGCCTTGAAATGGGCGTTGTAGAAGGAGAAGAGTTCGTCCATCCTCCTGTTGGCGTGATAGAAGACGTAGAACTGCTCCTCGGTGACGGAGGAAAAATACTTGGCATAGCGGCCCGAAGAGAGGTTTCGGGCGAGCTCGCAGAGATTGTCGAGCTTCCGCCGCGTGACGGTGGAGATCCTCTGGCGGTAAAATTCGAGGAAGAGCCCCAAAAACGCTTTGAGGTGCTTGATCTCGGCGAGCAGGACCTCGCAGGAGCAATACAGCTTGTCGCGCAAGCCCTGCGAATATTCGGTGAGTTCGAGATTCCCGAAGGGAGAATTGACGACCCCGCCGCACTCCTTTGCGGCTGCCGCGGCGGCGAGAATGCGGTTTTTGCAGTCGGCGAGCTTGCGTTCCCCGAGCGTATCGTAAAAACTGCTCTCGATGTCCATGACGTCGGGCGCGTCCTTGTTTTTGAGGTAGAGCAAGATCGCCTCGTACACCGAAATGCCGAGACGTCTCTTTTTATGCAGGGCGAGCATGGGCGCTTGGAGTTCCCCGCGCAACGTTTTCAGCTCCTCCGCGGCGGCAAGAAAGTCCTCCCCTTCCTCTTTGGCGAGGGAGAGAGTGTTTTCGAGCTTTTTGAGCACTTCCGCCTTGTCCGCCTTGCCCGCGTGGAGTTCGAGGCAGAAATCGCCGATCCCGACGACGTCGAGCCTCTTTTTGACCACGTCGAGCGCGGCTTTCTTTTCGGCGACAAAGAGCACCCGTTTGCCGTCTTCGAGGGCGTTGGCGATGATGTTGGTGATCGTCTGGCTCTTTCCCGTACCGGGCGGACCGTGCAACACGAAACTCGCCCCCGTGCGGGAGAGGGAGACGGCGGAGAATTGGGAGCTGTCAGCCGCGAGCGGAATGAGGGTATCGGCAGGGTCGGCTTCGTCCTCTTCCTGTGCGGAAGGACGGGCGATCCCCTCCGCCCTGCCCGCAAGCAAGGAGGAGACGAGGGCGTTCTCTTTGAGCTCTCCGAAATGGGAATGAAGGTCGTTCCACATTTGGTAGCGGCGGAAGGAGAAGACGGAAAGGTACACGTCTTTGACGACCTTCCAACCCTTCATGCCTGCCGTTTCGGCGAGCATCATCGCGAAGATCTCACTCATGCGCAGGGCGGAAACGTCCCCGCCGAGACCGCGCACGTCGATGTTGAATTCCTGCTTCAAAAATTCGAGCAGGGTGGTGTTGACAAAATATTCGCCCTCCGCGGCGCGGACGGAAAATTCTTCGTTCCCCTTTGCGCGCACGAGGTCTACGGGCGCGAGCACGAGGGGGGCGCGGCGGGGCTTTGCGTCCTCTTTGGAGACGTATTCGAGCATGCCGAAGGCAAGGTAAAGGACCTTTGCCCCCGACTCTTCGTCCGCCTCGCGGTTTTTGCGGAGCAAGAGCCTTGCCGTTTCCGAAAGCTCTTCCCCCTGCTCATAGACGCGGAGGATCCCCTTCCGCTGTTCGAGGGCGAGCAGTTCGCGCTCGGCGGCGGAAATCGCCCCCGCAGTCGTACTGCTGCGCAGCCTCATCTCCTCGGCGGCGGCGAAGACCGCATACAGTTCGTCGGGGTCGGCGGCGCGGACGCGGAGAGCCCCTCTCCCCGTGAAATTGAGCAACGTATTGCGGTTTGAGAGGTCGAGAAGCCCCCGCTCCCAAATCCTGTTCTTGGGGAGCTTCCCCTCGATCGAGGCGCGGCGCAGTTCGTGCAGGGGGGCGGGCGCTTCGTCTGCCGAAGTCTCCTCTTCCTTTAAGAGCTCCACCCTTCCGCCGCACTTCTCTTTGAGGGGAAGGACGGGGATCCCCGCCATGCGGCACCTGCGCAGGTCGATGAAATATTCGTAATCCCCGAGCCGCCGCGCAAAGCGCTTTTCGGACGCGGTAAAGTTGGCGTTACTGCCGACGAACAGGTCGTCCGCGTCGAAGAAGCTGAGGTTGTTGATGCCGTCGGAAATGTATTTTTCCACGATCTCGCGGTCGTCGGAGACGGGGTCGAGAAAACAGCTGTCGTAAAGCCAGACTCCGACGCCGATCCCCTTTTCTCCCACGGCGAGAACGGGGTTGAGCCGCACCCGTTCGAAGCAAGCCGCGGCAAGCAGGGCAAGCTGTAAGGGGTTTGCGCGCTTTTCCCGCAAAATCCCCGCCGAAAAGGCGCACACGGGGCGGGTGAGATCGCACTCTTCCCGCTCAACGGAAATTGCCTTGACGGCGGCAAATAGGGCGGCGGCAGTCAGACGGACGGCGTTTTTATCGGCGTTTTCGTAGCCGTATGTCTCCGAAGGAGACCACTTTTTTCTGCGCTTTCCCGCGTCTTCGAGCACCCGCGCGCAGTCGGGAAAGCGCGGACGGACAAAGGCGGCGAGGCGTTCGAGATTGCCTTCGAGCCCCTCCCACCAATCGAACGGGAGCGCGGTGACCGTGCGCTCCGCCCTGCAAAGTTCTTCCTCTTCCGAAGAGACGGAGGCAGTGACGGAAATTTCGCGGGGGGCGTCGTTTTCCGCAAGAAAAAGAGGGGAGAACACCCCGCTCGCGGAATGGTCTACCCTGCTCTCGAAGGGGGCGAAACAGCTCCCTTCCTGCGGCACGAGCAACCCCTCCCCGTCAAACAAACGGACGGAGAGCTCGCGGCTCTCGCTGTCTTTGTTTTCGATGTGCACCGTGACGGGCGTCTGCAAGAGACAATCGAGATAGCCAACGTATTTGGGCAAGTCGAGCTCGGCGCGCACGGCGTCTTTTCTGTTGGTTCGTTTCTGCTTGGGCATATCGCTCCCCGAGGCGGCAAACGCCGCCTGTTCTTTTGTTCTCGTTTTGTCTTATGATTATACCATTTTCTTCCGAAAAATGCAACAGGCGCATGCCCTTCCGCACGGAAATTTTTTTGCGGAAATCACGGGGAAAAGAGCGCGCCCGCAGGCGCGCTCTTTTCTTATTTTTCTTGGAGGGTGACGTCGATATAGTCGGACGGGTCGACCGACTTCCCGTTGAGTTCCATTTCAAGGTGAAGATGGGTCCCATCGCCCGCTTCCGTTCCGTACGCTTCGGCGACCTTGGCGATCACCTGCCCCTGCTTGACGCTGTCGCCCTCTTTGAGAGAGGAGACGGGCTCCACAAAACGGTACGTGCTCGTAATTCCGTCCGCGTGCTCCACCACGACGAGGTTCCCGAGCTTTTCGGAAAGGCTGACCTTTACGACCTTGCCGTCCGCCATTGCCCGCACGTCCGTGCCCGCGTCGGCGGAGTAGTCCACCGCCTTATGGTAGTACCACTTGTCGAGCGTCTTGTTCTCGTAGATCTTGAAATATTCCACCGAACAGACCGTTACCCCATCGATCGGAGAGACGAATGCGACCTGTTCGCCGCTCGTGGGAGGGTCTTGCTCCCCGCCCGTAGGGGGATCCTGTTCGCCGCTCGTGGGAGGATCCTGCTCGCCCGGGTCCTTCGTGGGGTCGTCGTCCCCCGTTGTGGGCGGATCTTCGTTGCCGATAGGCGGAACGTCGATGAGGCTGCGGTTGTTGGCTGTCACGAAATAGACGGTGAGCACGATCGCCGCGATCAAAAGCAGCGCCGAAGCGGCGACGATGATCGAATAGATCAACTTCTTTCTTCTTGACGTAGGTACGGTATTTTCCTTTTCTTTCATGGGAATTCCTCCGAAAATTTATGTAGATGATGGACGGCGGGAAAAGGATTTATACCTTGCGGGAAAAAATTCCCGACGGAGCGGGTCACCAGCCGCCGAAGATGAGCGGCGTTCCCACAGCCGTCTGCCCGCCCCCTACGGCGATCTGCAAATTGACGGCTTCGCCGCAAAGCGCAACGCTTTCCCCCATGGCGGGAGAATAGAGATAGTAGCTTACCGTATCTCCCACCCGTTCGGTGAAGAGCAGTTTTGCACGGTACTTTCGGGCGAACTCTTCATAGCGGTCGCCGCGGTAGACTGCGCTCTCCCCTTTCGTTTCGCCGAGAAAAAGTTTTATAAGCGGAGAGGACGAAGAGACGGCGCGCGCGGAAGAGCTCTCTCCCAGATAAAACGTGTAGCCCTCGCCCCGTTCGAGCTTGGGCGAACGCAACACGACATAAAAGAAGAACGCGCAACCGCACACGAGCGCGACGGTGACAAGCCCCGCAAACGTCTTGAAAATCCGCTTCATAAAAAACACCCCCTCGGAAGTCCCGAGAGGATGATTGACCCTTTGATGAAATTTTATACGGGGATATGGTGCACGAGCTTCATCTGTTTATCCATATCGTATGCAAGTTGCGTGCTCGATACATTAATCTTTTCGAGCAGGGCATTCGTCATCGCTTGATTTGTCGCCTGTACCCGCGCCTGCGCTTCTGCGGAAAGCCGTAATTCTTCCGCCTGTTCGTTTAGCTTCGCCAACCGATCGTTTTGCGCTTCGAGCTTTTCGCCGAGCTTTGCGCTTTCTTCCAAATATTCTTGATGTTGAAATTCGAGCTGCACCGAAAGTTTTCTGAAAGAGTTGTCGAGGGTTCTTTCCAGAAAGCCGACCGACTGATGAATGGTTTTTGCGATCATTTCCGTCGCCATGCCGACCGCTTTGACGAGCGTTTCGTTCTGCCGTTGGCGGTCTACCTGTTGCAGGGCTTCCTTCATGGTGTCGGCGCGCCCCGTTTCGTAATAGAAGATGATGAAATCGACATTCGCCCAATCGCGGAAATCGATGACGGGATAGAGTTTTTGCGCGTTTTCGATAATTTCCTGCGACTCTTTGGCGAGTTGAACGATTTTTAGTTGTCTCACGACTATAGCTTGCATTTCTGTTTTTTTAGAGGGAGCAAAACTTGCCGCATATTGCTTTTGCTCTTCTCGGATTTTTTCAACGGCTTTGTTGTTAAAATAGATCTCCCCTTTCTTTTGCATAAGGATTAGCTGATTTTTTTCCTGCTCCAGATTCTTCAATCTGTCTCTAAGTGGTTGTAATGTTTTCATTGGTTTTGTAACGCATTCCAAATATTGTTTGTTCCAATATCGCTCCCTACTGCGGCGTCTCCATCGCCTTATCAAGGCATAGATACCCGTGATTAGAAGCGCAGCGCCAAATCCGCTTAATATTCCAAAGGGGACGGCTTTACTATATGGCAACCCAAGAGCCAACCGCATTACCAAAAAAGTCATTGCAAGGCTGAGAAAAATTCCGAAGATAATAAAGCAAATAATCAGCGGGGATTTTCTCGTATATTCCTCATCCCAATATCTTCGATTGTTTGAAATGCGTTCTTTCTCCTTTTTTATTGGCTCTTCCTTTTCGGCAATTTCCCGCTCTAAAGGCACACTTTTCTCTTCGATCTCACGAATACGGGTTGCAATTCCATATTGCTTTTCGGCTTTTTGCATACCCTCAAACCTATGGTTTTCGATTGCAATGTCAGAGCTTTGGATCTTGTTGTTACTCGAGGCAATTTGGCGCTCTTCGCGCCGCGTAACGTCCGTTTTTTGCGACACAAGGGACATTGTCGCGCGGATTGCATATAAATCGCTTAAAATTTCTTCCTTCGACCGTTCTTCCATTGTTTCTCTCCATATAGAATAATTTTCCTATATCTTGATTATAACAGGAATAATTTTCTATGTCAATCTATTTTAGTAAAATTATAGTAAAATAATCAATATGGAGAAAAATATTAGTATGAATCGAATCCGTGAATTGCGAGAAGATCGGGATTTGAGGCAAATTGACATTGCGGAGAAGACGGGGATCGATCAAAAAACAATCTCCAACTATGAGACGGGAAAGACCTTGCCCGACAGCTACGCGATCATTCGTCTTGCCGATTTTTTCGGGGTCACCTGCGATTATCTGCTCGGCGTGAGCGAACGGGACTTAAAAGACACCACTGCCGTGATAGACGAGCTGGAAGATGTGAAAAAGAGACTTGGTGAAATACAGAAATACCTCAACAAAAAATAAAGATGTATGAAATGCCGCGCCGCCGAATTTTCGGCGGCGCGGCATTTTGTTTTAGAAATGTGTAAGTTTAGTAAGCCCACCCCCCTACCCCCCTCCGTCGGAGGGGGTAAAAAGGTTGAGACCCATTCGACTTCACTTCGTTCCGCAGGGTGACGTGGTTGGGGAATGGGAATGGGGCGTCATGCTGAGCCGTAATGAGGATACGAAGTTCGCAAAAGCCAATCCGCGAAGGCATCTTGTTGCGTTCGGGTTCGGTTAAAACGCACTTGGACGTAGCAAGATTCCCTCGGAGAGCCACTATTCGGACTTCGTATTGTCCTTTGCGGCTCGGAATGACGCTCTTGCGGGGCGAAATGACGCGAGGGAGCGGGCAGGGTGACGTGGAGAATTTCAACCCCCACCACCGCCTGACGGCGGAGCCGCCCCCTTCAAAGGGGGCAGCTCTGTGCCCGCCCCCCAGAATCCCCCTCCGAGAAAATTACTTGCCCCAGGGGAGAGGCTCGCCGCCGAGAATGTGAATGTGCAAATGGTGCACCGTTTGACCCGCATTCTCCCCTTGGTTGATGACGAGGCGGTATCCCTCGCCGAGCCCGAGCTGTTCCTTCCTCTTCCCGATCTTTGCGAGCGTTCTGCCGAGCAACGCCGCGCGCGCTTCGTCGGCTTCGCTCAGATAGGCGAAATGCTCCTTCGGAACGCACAGAAAATGAATGTTGGCGATCGGAGCGATGTCCTTGAAAATGAGGATCTCCTCGTCTTCGTAAACCTTTGCGGACGGGATTTCCCCCGCGATAATTTTACAAAAAATACAGTCGTTCATTTGATTTCCTCCATGATTTCGGCGAAAACGCCGTCTCGGTACGGTTTGATGAGCTTTACGCGGGCGAGCATGCCCTCCTCCGCCCCGTCTGCATAGACGCGGAGATAGTTCTCGCTGTAACCGCCGTCCTCTTCGAACAAAACGGTGCGCTCCGTCCCCAAAAAACGCGATACGTATGCGGTTTCGGCGCGCTTTGCGGCTTCGAGCATGCGCCCCATGCGCTCCCGTTTGACGGAGGCAGACAGGTCCTTCTTCTTCGCCGCCGCCGTTCCCGGGCGGGAAGAAAAGGGGAAACAATGCACCCGCGCAAACCCCGCTTCCCCGACGATGGAAAGGCTCTCTTGAAAATCCTCTTCCGTCTCGGTGGGAAAGCCGACAATGACGTCCGTCGTGATCGCGGCGTCGGGGAACATTTCGTAAATTTTTTTACAGCATGCGAGATATTCTTCCCGCGTGTAGCGGCGGTTCATGGCTTTGAGCACCGACGAAGAGCCGCTTTGCAGGGACAGATGAAAATGCGGCACGACGTTGCCCGCTTCCTTCATCTGCATGAGAAATTTTTCGGTGACAATGCCCTCTTCGAGGGAGCCCAAACGGATGCGCGCGGGCACGTTCTTCAACAAGAGGAGCAGTTCTCCGAGCCCGACCTCTCCGTCGCGGTAGGACGAAATGTCTATCCCCGTCAGGACGATCTCTTTTGCGCCGCAGGTGCGCGCTTCGGAAAGGACGCTCTCCGCGCTCCGCGAGCGGGTCCTGCCGCGAAGATAGGGAATGAGGCAGTAGGAACAAAAGCGGTTACAACCGTCCTGAATGCGCAAAAAGGCGCGCGTTTTGGTCTGTTTGGGAGAGGGAAGTTCGCAAAAACTCTGCTCCGTTTCGCGGAAAATGCCGCGCTCTTCCAACACGTCGAGTACTTTGCCCTTGTTTTGCGCGCCGAGCACGAGCACGACCCCCTCTTTTCCGAGAAAACCCTCCGCGTCACGCTCGGAAGCGCAACCGCACACCACGACGGGGGCGTTCGGGTTGAATTTTCGCATCCGTGCGACGGCTTGGCGGGATTTACGCTCTGCCTCCGCCGTCACCGCGCAGGTATTCAGAAGGTACAGATCGGCATAGCCGAGGGTCTCGGTCACCTCAAATCCGCGCGCTTCGAGCCCGCGCATCAAAGAGGCGCTCTCGACCTCGTTCATCTTGCACCCGAGGGTAAACACGCACGCCTTCATTTCAGTTCTCCCAATGCGTACATGACGACCGAGAGAAGGGCGATCGCCGCCGTCTCCGCCCGTAAAATGCGCTTGCCGAGCGAAACGCCCGTAAACCCGAGCGACTTTGCAAGCGCGAACTCCTCTTCCGAAAAGCCGCCCTCGCTGCCCACGACGAGCGCGCACGAGCCCGAAAGCTCCCTCAAATCCGCTTCGCTCTCGCCCAAAAATTCGCAGGCGAACAGCTTATTTTGGTACCCGTTTGCACTTTTGAGGGCTTCTTCGAATTTTTCGAAGTAGACGATCTCGGGCGCGACGGTGCGCATGCACTGTTTTGCCGCCTCGCGCGAGACGCGGCGGAGCCGCTCCAATTTGTTTTCGTTCATATAGGCGGAGCAATAGCGGGAAGAGAACACGGCGACCTTCGCCGCGCCGAGTTCCGCCGCCTTTTGCACGACGAGCTCGGTCTTGTCCCCTTTGAGTGCGCCGACGAGCAGACAGACTTCCGTCTTCGGTTCGCGGTCCCCCGCCCTCTTTTCGAGGACGTGTACGAGCATTCTCTCCCGCTCCACCTTGGTGACGATCGCGGGATATTCGGCTCCGCTGCCGTCGAGGAGAGAAAGTTCGCTCCCTTCGCGGAGACGCAACACATTTTTGGCATGGCGGAATTCATCGCCCGTGAGCGCGACTTCTTCTGAAATTTCGGTTACAAAAAAACGGTTGCGTGCCATAGTTTTTATGTTGATGCCCCCACCTGTCGCCTGCGGCGCCACCCGCCCCCATAAATGGGGGCAGGTCTGCCCACCCCCTACCCCTTCCGATGGAGGGGGGTGAATAAGGTAGAGATGTCTCCACTTCGGTCGACATGACAGTTTTTGGAACGGCGGGGGGTTACTTCCGATAGGCGAGGGCGAACCATTCGCCGTCGCGGCGCTCCTGCAACAGGGTAAAGCCGAGCGCGGCGTAAACCTCTTTGACAAAACCGAGCCGCTCCTCGATAATTCCGCTTAAAATGAGCGTGCCGCCGTCCTTCAAGGCGTTCGGGACGGAAGGCGCGAGGAGAGCAAGCACCTCTGCCGTGATGTTCGCAAGAACGAGGTCGGCTTTGCATTCCGACCCGTTGAGCAAATCCGCCTGCGAAACGACGACCTTCTCCGAAACGCCGCTCTTGAACGCGTTGTGCGTTGCGCTTTGGACGGCGACGGGGTCGAGGTCGGAAAGATAGCACAACTTTGCGCCGAGCTTCGCCGCGGAAATGCCCAAAATGCCGCTTCCGCAACCCACGTCGAGCACGACGTCCCCCTCTTTGAGGTATTCTTGAAGGAGTTCCACGCACATGCGCGTCGTTTCGTGTTCGCCCGTGCCGAACGCCATGCTCGAATCGAGCGAAACGATCTCTTCCCGCGGCTCTTTGGAGTAGGAGAGCCACTCGGGCACGACGACGATCCGCCCGATATGAATGGGACGGAAGTGCTTTTTCCAGACGTCGATCCAATCGTCCCCCTCGATCTCGCGCTTAGCGTCTTCGAGGGTGCCGAACGCGATCGCTCCCCCGCACAGGTCTCTGCGCGCGCGGATTTCCCGCATGACGGCGAAAATCGACTCCTCCGCGCCGTCGGGCTCGAAATAGCATTTGACGAGAACGTCTTGCGTCGGCTCAGCCACGCTGTCGTCCATATAATCCCAAAAAACCGAACTGTCCCGTTGCAGGGCGAGAATGTCGTTATGGTCGCAAACGGTGACGCCGCAGGAGGTGTGTTCCCACATGACGTCGGAGACGATCTCGCTCGCCTCGGAGGTGGTATGGACGGTCAGTTCGATAAATTTCATGCTCGGTCCCTCTCTTCAATACAAGATCTGCGCCGTGTCGGGCAAGGACAAGACCTGCGCGTTGTCGCCGCGGAGAGAAAATTTTTCTTCGGGAAAGGCGGTGTGCGGAATTAAGTAAATCCGCTTTTCCCGCCACGGTCCCGCAAGGTCGGCGGCAAAGTAGCGCTCGGTCAGAATTTTATTCATGAGCGCGCGGTTGAGTTCGACGATCGCGGCGGAGTAGCCATCGGCAAAACAGCACATGATCGCCGTGCGGATCCGCATCGCCATGTAGATATCCGAAAGAACGTACCCCTGCCGCGTGCAATGGGAACAGGGTTTGAGCAGGAAGGAAGAGAGCTCTCCCGACATCCGCTTGCGGGTAAAGAGGGTGACGCACAGATCGCTCATGGGGAGCACCCTGCTCTTTGCCCTGTCCGCCGAGAGCGCCTCTTCGAGCGCCGCGGTAACGGAAAGACGATGCGTTTCTTCCGACATGTCGATAAAGTCTACGGCGATGATCCCGCTGATGTTCCTCAGGCGCACCTGCCGCGCGATCTCCTTCGCCGCGAGAAGATTGGTTTCGAATACCGTGCTTTCGAGGTCGCTTTCCCCCGTGTATTTGCCTGTGTTGACGTCGAACACCGTCATTGCCTCGGTGCGGTCGATGATGAGATGCGCGCCGTTTTTCAGCCCGATCTGGGGAGCGGTGAGCGCGAGGATCTGCTCGTCCAGCCCGAAGAAGTTGAACATGGTGCGCTCCCCCGTATAGCGGATAATGCGCTTTTCGCCGAGGTCCTGCCGCATGCGCGCGAGCCGCACAACTTTTTCGTAGAGTTCGCCGTCGCCCACATAAACTTTCGTATCGGCGTCGCCGAGAGAATCGCGCATGACTTTGACGGGCAGGTCGTATTCCCGATAGACCGCCGCGCCGACGGGGGCTGTCTTTGCCGTTTCGAGCGTGGCGCGGTACATGCGTTTTAAGTATTCCGATTCGAGCTTGAGGGCGCGCCGCGTTGCCGAAGCCGCCGCCGTGCGGACGATGAAGCCCTCCCCTCTCTCGCGGAGCTTGTCCGCCTCCTTCAAGAGCGTCTCCCGCAAAGGCTCTTCTACGATCTTGCGCGAAATCCCGAGGAAATCCGTCCTCGGAAGATAGATGAGATTTTTGCCGACAAAGGAGAGCTCGCAGGAAACTTTCGCTCCCTTTGTCCCGCGGGGCGTTTTGACGACCTGCACGAGAATTTCGTCGCCCGCTTTGAGTTCGGCGGACGAAACTTTGCCGCTGCCGTCGTAGCTCGAAAAGATCGCCGCGCCTTCGTCGAGGGGAAGATAGCAATTCCGCTCCATGCCGCAGGAGACGAACGCCGCCTGCATGCCCTGCACGACGTTTGCGACCTTGCCCTTATAGATGTTCCCGAGGACGTCGCCCTGCTTTTCGCTCTCGACGCCCACTTCGACAATTTTACCGTCCTCTGCGTAGATCGCGATCTGCTCGCCGCAGAAACGGTCGAAAAACCATTCCTTCTTCATAAAACCAACCTAAAAAGAAGTCGGCATTATTGTAACACACATTTTGCGTTTAAGCAAGGGTTTTTTCCGCACAAAAAAAGCCGCCCGACGGGACGGCTTTTAAGAACGTGCGACTATCCTTCCGTTCTGTATGCCATTACAAAGACATAGTCGTCACTCGACACAAACCAATATGCCCGCGGCTGATAAGGGTTGCTCTCGGTAAAATTACATTCGTATGCCACGCCATTGTAAGTGAATTTCAGAGTGACGGCGCCGTATTCTTCATCCACAGAGAGTTCGAACTGAACCGATTCGCCGTTGACGGTCAGCGAAGAGTGCGTGAGCACCAAAGTGAAGGGATGTTCCGCACCCTCTTCCGTTTTGAACGTGCCGAACGCCTCTTCGGGGACCCCCTCTGGAATGGGCTCTTCGCCGAGAAGAGGACCGAAATCGAGCCCCGTCGAAGTGGAACCGAAGTCCGAGAATTCCATCTCCACGGTCCCCCCCGAATAGTCGTAGACGACTTTTTTAACGTTTCCGTCCGCGCCCAGCTCGATGCGAAGGGTCGTTGCGGCGATCGCGCTCATCTCGATCGGATCGAGGCGGGGAGCGATCAGCTCGGCGATCTCCGCGGTGTATGCCTCGTAGACCCCGCCGCCCAAATCTTCGAAGAGGGCGGGAGAAAAGTCGAACCTGGGCAAATAGTCCTCTGCGATCGTCTCGTCGAGATAGCGGGCGAATTCCTCCAAAACGCCGTCGTTGTTAAAGAATTCAATGACGCCGTCCTCCGCTTGCAGATAGCCATGAGGTTCGTCAGGGTAGTTGACGTATACCGCCTCGGAAGTGTAATAAATGGTCTCGACGACGTCCTCGAAATCGCCTAAGGCGGGGGGCGTCTTGTCCGTGTGCAACACGGTGAAAGAGGTGTTTTCGAGCTTTTCGAGCGCCGCCGCGAGCGCGGCATGCCCCGCCGATTCGGGATAGGGCTGCGGCACTGCGGGAGGAATGACTTCTTCCCCTCTGCCGACGATCGTAAGATCGTATGCGGAGTGCGAGGTGTAGTCCCCGTAAGTGAGGCTCGTGTGATCTTCGACCGCGGTCTCCATGTGCATGGAAACGACCTTGCCGCCCTCGACGGTGACGAGGAAGGAGACGATGGTATCGTTCCAGCCCGTGAGCACGTTGCAAACTTCGCTGCGGACGGAGGCGGCGAGCTCAAATTCGTTGTCGTTCTCCGTCGCCGTGAACAGATCGGCAGTGAGCGCGTTGAAGGGGTTGACGAACATCGACCATTCGTAATATTCCTCTACCTGCCCGTCTCCGTTGACGTCCGAGCCGAAGCGGACTGCCTCATACTCGTTTTGAAGGGTGTGAAAAACGTACATGTTGGGGTTTCCGTCCTGTCCTTTGAAGAGGGTGCGCCGATAAACGATATCGGTATCGTGTACCTCTTCCGACTGGTAAAAGGTGCTCTCTGTCATCTCGGTCGTGAGGTCGGAATTGAGAACGTTTGGAGTTTCGGGTCCGTCCTCGCCGATGCTCGTTTCGGTATAGACGACGCTCCCCTCAAACGCAATGCTGTCGCCTTGCAAAGAAGAGAGCATTTCCGCCGTAAAGACGGGAACTTCCTCCGTGCCGTAGCCGCAGTCCGTACACAGTCCCCTGTGATAGGAGTGCTCTTCGGTTGCCGTCTTCTGCCCGCATTCGCACTGCCGATAGTGCCCCTCTTCGGAGCCGATCCATTCCCCGAAGACGTGCTCCGTCTCTCCGCGCTTTGCGCCGCAGACGCACTCTTCCCAATGGTTGGTATCGTCGTGCGCGGTCGTCCATGTGTGCGCTTCTCTGCCCGAAACTTCTTCGTGCCCGCAGGTCGCCTCGTGCCAATGGTACTCCGAATCGCTTTCCCAATCTTCGGAAAAAGTGTGCGTGTGAGGGGCGCTGCAACCGGCAAAGAGAGCGAGTACGGCGGAGAGCGCCGTAAATGCCAAACCTTTCGAAAGTTTTTTCATGCCTGTATCTCCTCGAATTTTATCGTTTTTTGTAAAAACAATTATATCATATACCCCCCCCCCGCGTCAAGTATATTTAATACCCATTTTATAATTATATTCATTTTGTTTTTTGAAAGAAAAGGGAAATTTTTGCATAAACTTTCCGAAAAACGCGAAAAGTCCCCCTTTTTCGGGGAACTATAAGAAAATCAAATGCTTTTTGGGGTTTGCATAATTTTTCTTAATATTCATGCAAGGCGGGGCGGCGGGATTCAGAAGGCGGCGCAGTCTTTGAGTTTGCGGGAATACCCCTCTTCCCGCAAGATCTTCAGAAGCTCCTCTTCGGAAAGCTCCCCCAAAAACTCTCCCTTTTCGAAGAGCACCAGCACGAGATATTTATCCTCGCGGAGATACCTCATCGCCTCGCCCGCCGTCTTTTCGGCAGACAGCGCGATCCGCCGCTCCTCGACCCCGCGGGAAAAATCTTTTTCGCAAAAGACGACGCGCGCATATTCCCCTCCGCCGAACGTGCCGCACAGGAGAAAGAGGGCGAAGACGAGAAGCCCGAAGTCGGGCGCATGGAAGCAGGTAAATACGAACCATGCGGCAAGCCCCGCGGCGAAGAGCACGGTCACCGCGCGGCAGACGATCGCCGCTTTCCGCGCCCCCAACGGGCGCAGAAGCACCCGCAAAATCCTTCCGCCGTCGAGCGGATATGCGGGGAGAAGGTTGACGAGAAAGAGCGAAAAAGAGACCTGCGCGGCGACGTCGGTATAGGGATAGGTCTCGGGGAAGAGCCACCAGAGCGCAACGAACCCGAGCGCCGTGACCGCATTGGAGAGCGGACCCGCAAGGCAGACCCAAATTTCTTGCAGGGGCGAAATCCCGCGGATGTCGCCCGAGACGACCGCCCCGTAGGGCATGAGCACGATCTTGTTGAGCGAAAAGCCCATTCTGCGCGCGGCGAGCGCGTGGCAGAGTTCGTGTTCGAGCGCGGCGAACACCGCGCACAGGAGAACGAGCAACCGCCCCGTGAACGCCGAGAGGATGAGCGCGCAAAAAAAGAGGGGGTGGATGCTCAGCCTGAGCTTAGCTCCACGCAAGTGTGTTTTCGTCGACCGTGAGGCAATTCAAAAGAGACCCGTCTTCGTAAAACATGACGCGGATCTCGCCCTCTCCGTCCGAATATCCGAGCGGGATATTCGTTCTGACCTCGTCCCCCTCGCCCGCGTACACCGCGTCGAGACCGCTGATGATCGTGGAAAAGCGCTCGGAATGTTTTACCTCTACCGTATAGCCCGTATCCGCCGCGCCGTTCACGGAAGAGACCTTGCCCGCACAGGGAGAATAGACGCTGCACTTGGACGTGAAGGAGAGCACGCCCGCTTCGGAGACGGCGAGCTCAGCGTCTACCGTGCTGTTGACCACGGGGGAAAGAGTGAATTCGGAGTAGGTGCGCTCGTCCGCCTGCGCCGTGCCGTACCCGAACAACCCGCGCACAAAGGTGTTGATCGCGCTCTCGGGCAGGAAGATATTCGTCAGAAAGATCGCGGCGCAAAGGACACACACGGCGATGAATTCGCCCAAACGCACGCGGCGGGCGGTCTTTTTGCGGCGAGTCTCGTACTGCGTATCGCGCGCGATGGGCGTGCTCTCCGCATAGGCGGGATCCTCCGATTCGAGCTTTTCGTTTACCTCCTGCACAAGTTGCTCCTGAAGGTCGGGCTCCTTTTCTTTTTTCTTACGTTCCTTCCGCCGCACGGTGACCGTTTCGACGGGGATCTCGAGCATTTCCGCATAGTTCAGTTCGTCGTTCATTGCTGTTACCTCGCTTGTCTTGTTAGCTCCGATTTCTTTCGGGCAATCTAATCATATGCGAAAAAAATTTGCATTAGAAGCCCTGTTTTGCCTCAAACGAGGTCGTATTTTTGCCTTTGAAGTCGAAATTACGAAAAAAATTTTCATTATTTTTCGGCAACCGCTTGACGGAACGGCGATTTTCGGGTAAACTGAAATCAAGCCTAAATGCGAAGGAGCCCGCTATGAAACTCAATAAATCGTTCGCGGCGATCCTCGGGATCGCCCTCTCGGCTTCGGCGCTCGCCGTGGGCGCGTGCACGCCGCAACAGGAGCCGCCGCAAGACCTCTCCGTCTATTCGGTAAAACTTCCGCAGGAGCGCGTCTATCTGCTCCCGAACAGCGAAACGGAGAGCCGCTTCGAACTCAAACCCGTCGTAAAGATCGACAAGGTCGCCGCGGAGGACGCCCGCTGTACCTATTCGGTGGACCGCCCGAACGTCGCTTCCGTCGACGAGAACGGGATCATCACCGCGCTGAGCTACGGCTCGGCGACCGTCACCGCGACCTACACGGCAGAATCGGGCAAGAGCGCGTCGGACACGGTCACCGTCATGGTGTTCGGGGAGGCGACGGCGGAAGAAGTCAATTCCTTCGACGAACAGTTCGTCAACCTCTACGGGAGAATGGACAACGGCGAGGGCGTTGTGAACATCGACAATGTGGGCTCGGGGATCGAGATCGCCTTTTACGGCACCGAACTCAAAGCGAAACTCACCGTCACCCAGCCCTCTAACGGCATGAAGATCTTCGGGCATGTGTTCATCGACGGGGAGATGGGAGAATTCACCCCCTTCGTCTCGGGAGACGAAGTCGTGCTCGCCCAAGACCTCGAAGAGGGCATTCACACCGCCGCCCTGCACAAGTCGAGCGAGATCGACGAGGGCAGGATCGCCGTCAACGAATTTTATGCCGAACGCTTTTTGCGCATTCCCGAAAAGTCCTCCTTCAAAATGGAATTTATCGGCGACTCCATCACCTGCGGGTACGGAAACATGATCTTAGGCGCGGGAGCCAACCGCAATTCGGACAATTCGGACGCATGCCTGAGCTACGCCTTCCTCACGGGCAAGGCGCTCGGCGCGGATTTTTCGATCGTCTCCTATTCGGGCATCTGCGTGAAGGCGGACAGATGGGGCGCGGGGTTTGCCATGGTCGATCTACATACCTATACCTCTCTCCAAACCAAAACGCCCTACACCTATGACGCGGACATGGACGTCGTCGTGCTCAACCTCGGCACGAACGACGCTTCCTATAACAACGAAATAGACCATACGTATTTCAGACAATTCCCCAATGACTATCGGGATTTCCTCACCCACTTGCGCACCGTCTACCCCGACGCGTACATTGTGTGCGCCTACGGAATGATGGGGCTGGACGATCACATCGACAGCGGCATCAAACAGGCGATCGAGGAGATGAACGACAAGAAGATCTCTTACAAGACCTTTTTGAAGAACGACGCGGGCGTGGGCGGACACCCCTACCGCACCGCGCACAAGATGTATGCGGAACAGCTCACCGAATACATCGAGAGCTTACTTGCGGAATGAAATCAAAAAGACGGGGTCCCCGAAATCGGGGACCCCGTCTTTTTGTACTGTTCAGTTGAGGCAGGAGAGGACGGTCTGCGCGGCGGCGAGAACTTCTTGCCTCGTCGTCTCTTCGCCGAAGGAAAAGCGGACCCCCCGCCTTGCCTCTTCCGCCGTTCTGCCCATGGCGAGCATGACGTGCGAGGGAAGCGCCGCATGCGCCGAACACGCCGCTCCGCCCGAAGCGGCGACGCCGTGCAGGTCGAGCAAGTTCAAAAAAGCGTCGTCCGCTCTTACAAATGTTAGATGGGAGAGATTGGGCGCGCGATTTTTGCCGTCCCGTATCACGTTTTCGCCGAGCGCGGTGCAAATTTGCGCTTCGAACAGGTCGCGGAGCATGCCCGTGTGCGCGCAGAAATTTTCCCGATTTTGCTGCGCGAGTTCGAGCGCCTTTGCAAACCCCACGATATTCGCCACGCTGAGCGTTCCGCCGCGCAGACCGCGCTCCTGCTCCCCTCCCGCGATGAGAGGGCGGAGCTTTGCGCCGCTCTTTACGACGAGCGCGCCCACGCCCTTCGGTCCGCCCAACTTGTGCGCCGAAAGGGAAATCCCGTCCGCAAAACGTAAAACGTCCTTCAAACAAAGACTGCAAGCCGCCTGCACGCAGTCGGAAAAGAAGAGAGCTCCGCGGGCATGGGCGACCGCGGCAAGCTCTTCGACGGGCTGAATGCAACCCGTTTCGTTGTTCACCGCCATCACGCAGACGAGCCCCGTATCCCCGCAAAGCGCGCTTTCAACATCCGCGGGAGAGACAATTCCCTCTGCAGAGACGGCGCAGACCGCCCCTTGCCCGCCGCGGAGAGGAAGAGCGGAGAGCGCGGCGGCGTGCTCGATGGGAGAGAGCAGCGCAGAGCCCTCGCCCATGCACCGTACCGCCCAATTATCCGCCTCCGTCCCGCCCGAGGTGAAGTAGACCTCGCTTGGCTTTACGCCGAGGATCTCCGCGATTTTGTCGCGCGCGGAAGTGACGGCATAAGCCGCCTCTCTGCCGTAGGAGTGGAGAGAGTCGGGATTGCCGAATTTGCCCGTAAGATAGGGCAGCATTTCATCGAGTACCTGTTGTTTGAGCGGCGTCGTCGCCGCATGGTCGAGATAAATTCCCATAAAAAAGCGAAGCCCCCGTGCGCTTCGGGCGGAACGGGGGCGAAAAGAATCCGCAGAAGGCGCAAAGCGTTACTGCCAATCGCAGACGTTTACCCATTTGGCGAGGAATTCCGCCTCTTCGGGCTTGTTCTTGACCGATTGCGACGCGGCGACGATGGGCAGTACCCGCTGGACGTATTGAATGGCGGTGTCCGTCTTTAAGCAATACTTTTTCAGATATTTTTCGGCGAGGTCGGGCTGACCGTGCAGGTGGAACAAAAGGTAGGTCCGCGCCGCGTCCGCCGAGCCGTTGCCCTGCGTGGCGTGCGCCCAGTCGATGATGTAGGGCGTTCCGTCCTTGGAGAGGATGATGTTGCTCGGCTGGAAATCGCCGTGGCAAAGTTTTTTGTGGCGGGGCAGACCGTCGAGCCGCACATGCAGGTCGTAACGCACGGTGGCGGGGAAGGAGCTTGCGGAGATCTTGGCGTGCATCTTGTCGCGCAAGTGCCCGAGGAGCGGGACTTTTTCCTTGCTCATGCGGATTTGCAGGTCGACGAAAAAATCGAGATATTCGTCCGTCTTTTCGGGATATTTCTTCATGAGGCTGTCGAGCGTTTCGCCCTCGATGAATTCCCACGTGAGGGACCATTTCCCGTCGATGACGGAGACTTCGAGGATTTTCGGAATGTTGAGAGACGTTTCTTCGACGCGCGCCTGGTTGAGCGCCTCGTTCAGAATGCCCGCTTTGGAATAAGTTTCGTCGAAAGATTTGATGAGTTTATCGCCGTCACGGTAGACCTTTTTGCCGACCCCCGTATAGATGAGTTCCATGTTCCCCTCCTTATCCGCGGGATCCCCCGCGCCGTTATTATAGCGCAGAAAGCGGAAATTGTAAATAGACTTGGAAAAAATTTTTCAAAAAGAGCCTCCGCGGCGCGGAGACTCTGCCCTTTTATACAATTCTGCTTTTTTGTTCAGTCGTCGAGATAGGCGGAGAGCAGTTCGAGCGTCTCTTCGAGCTCTTCGAGCCGTTCGCCGTCCTCGGTGGAGGAGAGCTCTTCGTTCTCCCTGCAAAGCCGCTGTGCCACGACGAGTTTGCGCGCATAGAGCACCGTGGGGACGAGGTCGAGGAGCGCCAGCGCGCCGAAGACGATCGTGACGATCGCGGGGACGCTGTCCGTGACGCGGACGATAAAATAGGAACTCGCGCCCGCGCCGATGAGGCAAAGGCAGAAGAGTGCGGCGAAAACGCAAAAACGGATGAAGTAATACCGCTTGTTCTCGCCGAACGCCTCCCGTCGGCTTTGCTGTGCGTCGAAGACCGTCTTTCTCAGGGGCTCCGCGTCTTTGAGAACTTCTTTCCGCTCCTCTTCGAGCCGTCCGCCGAGCCGTTTGCGCAATTCGGCTTTGACCTCTTCGGGCGCGCCGCGGAACTCTTCGGCAACGTCCCTGTCCATGAGCGGTTCCGTTTGGGAATAATCGCGGGTGCGGCACACCCACAAAAGTTCCTGCGCCCGCTCCGCGCCCTCGTACATGAGCGCCTGTTCGAAGCAGGGCTCCGCGTCTTCGTACTTCCCCTGTTTGAGGAGCTTTTCGCCCGCGGCGAGCAGTTTATCCCGTTCCGCCGCCGCCTCTTCCGCCTCTTTTTTGCGGCGGGCAAGCTCTTTTTCGAGCTGTGAGGGAGCGAGCCCGATGAGGTCTTCGTCTTCCTCGGGCAACAGGATCTCCTCTTCGGGGAGCTCGATCTCCATCTCTTCTTCGGGAGCGAGCTCGTCGGTCGCGTCCTCTACGCCGCCGACCGCATTGCGTTTGACCTTGATCCCTCTCGGATCGTCCATCAATCTTTCTTCCATACTTTACCTCCAAACGGATTATTCTATCGAATAGAGCGAATGCGTTTCTGCTTTCGGCTCTTCCGTTTTCAACACATAGGCGCGGCAATTCCCGCGGTAGCGGCTCTTTGCCCACTCGCAAAGTTCCCTCGTTTCGAAGACCGCGAACACGCCGCTTCCCGACCCCGTCATGCACGTTCCCCACGGGGAGAACCCCTTTAAGGCGCAGAACGCTTCCTCCACTTCGGGGTTGAGCTCTGCCGCCGCGGGGTAGAGATCGTTATAAAAAAGTTTCGCCGCCCATTCGGCGTTGCCCGCCAAAAGGCATTCGAGCGCGCGGGCGGTGTGCGGACGGGATTTTGGATATGCGTCGCACTTTTTATAACACTCTGCGGTGGAGACGCCCTCTTTGGGCGCCAAAAGGAGCAGGAAAAGGGTGGGAGCCGCGCCGAGCGGTTCGACCTGTTCTCCCCTGCCGCGCAGACGTGCGAAACCGCCCTGCAACAGATACCCAGTATCGCTCCCGAGCTCGTCGGCAAGCGGTTTGAGCGCCCCGCCGTCTTCGATCCCGTACAATTTCGCCATGGCGCGGAGTACGCCCGCCGCGTCCGCGGAAGAGCCGCCAAGCCCCGCGCCGACGGGGATGTTTTTATAGACGGCGATCTCCGCGCCGCAGGTGCCGAACGCCGAGACAAACTTTTCGCCCGCCCTTTGGGCGTTGTTGCATTCGGGGGGAATGCTCTCGCTCCCCATGCCGTGCATGGTAACGGAAATGAGCCCGTCCTTCCGCTTTTTTGCGACGATGCGGTCGGAAAGGGAGACGGTGCACACGAGAGAATCGAGGAGATGATAGCCGTTCTCCTCCCCCAAGACGTCCAAGGTAAGATTGATCTTCGCAGGCGCGTTCAGACGGACCGTGTTCATTTCCCTTATTGTAGCACACCGAGGAAAAAATGGCAAGAGGTTTTACAGCCGAAAAATGTCCACCCCCCTCAGTCTCGCTTCACTCGACAGCTCCCCCTCAAAGGGGCAGCCAAGCGAAAAAAGGACAGGCGAGACGGCGGCTGCCGAATGCTTGTCCTTTTTTCTGCGTCTTTCCGCGCTCAGCCGATGGGGTGCGTCTCTTCCCCGTCGGTATATTTGCAGCCCGCGAGGTCGAAAAGTTCGGGCGAACTTGCGCAGGTCGCGCTGAGCTTCAAAGTGGCGCGCATGCTGTTTTGCGCAGTTCCCTCCGCGGCGGGAAGTTCCTCCGTCTGCGCGGCGATCTTGCCTGCGACGAACGCGTCCGCCGAGAAGCCGATCGGCTTTTTCTCGTTGTCGAAGGAGAACTCCAAAAGCAAGCCGACCTCTCCGCCCGAGACCTCTCCCTCGATGGAGAGCAGGTCGCACACGAGGGCGGCGAGCTTATCTTTCCACCCATTGCGGAAATCCTGCACGATCTTTTTCAAACCCAAGGTCGAAAGGTCGGCTTCCCCGCCCGAGATCGCGCCGACGAGCTCGGAGAGAGGCACTTCGCCGAAGGTCTGATAGTTTTGCCACGGCTCGCCTTCGCCCGCAAGCGCCGTATAGAACGAGCCCGAGCGGAGCAAGCCCAACAGATAGTCCTTTGCGCTCCCGTTGCCGAATTCGGGCAGAATGCCGCTCACCTCTTCGGGCAAAAATTGCGCGAGAGCGGAGAGCTCCTTCGCCGTAACGCCGCCCAAAAGTTTGGTGAGCGTATCGTCGATGAACTTCTGCGAGAAGAGGGACGTGAGCGTCATTGCGGGCGTTTTGTCAATTGCGTCCGCGAGCTGTTCCGCGCCCGAAAGAAGAGCGTCTGCCCCTTTCACAAGGTCGACCGAGAGGGAATAGCCCCCCTCCGTTTTGGTCAGCGTGCCCTCGGCGAAGGTCGCGACGTTCCGCGCGAGTTTGATCGCGGCGGGCGCGCCGAGGATCGTTTGCAGGGGACCCGTTTCGGCTTTTTCGAGCACGATGGGGTCTTCCTTCGCTTTGAGTTGCGCTTTGAGGGCGGTGAAGTCTACCGTTTTGCCCTCTACCTCACCCGAAGCCGCATAGAATGCGTCGTCGCGCAGGAAGCCGAGCACATATAAGAGCCCGTCGCCGTCGATCGAAAGGTAGGCGTCCGCCTGAACGGTCTTGCCGAAGCGCGCCGCCCCTTCGAGTTGGATTTTTTGGGTATCCGTCTTTTCGCTCTGCGTTGCGGCAAGCTCGAGACTGCCCGTAAAGGTATAACCTTCGGGAGACGCGTCCGCAAGCGAGGACAAGACGGAGTTCTTGATCGTTTCGTCGGTGATCACCGTGCCGGGAGCGATCGTCCCGCTGCCTGTTCCGCCTGTACCGCCCGTGCCGCCGCCCGTGCCGTTGTCTTCGCGCGGCTTGCAGGCGACAAGCCCGAACAGGGCGGAAACGGCGAACGCTCCCGAAAGAGCAAGGGATAAAATTTTCCGTTTCATGTTGTTCCTCCGCTTTCAGTATGCGGAAGAAAAAAAAGGATATGCAACGCTTTTGCAAAAACGCATGCGGAAGCCGCGGGGGAGCCCTCCGCGGCATTGCTTAAAAAGTTGCTTATTGCAGGCTCTTTTTGCGGTAAATGATGACCCGCTGTCCTTTTTTGATGGGAAATTCGACGTCGGGGTTGCTCGCGGCGACTTCCTCGGGCGCCTTTTTCAGGCTCTTCGAAAGTTCCCACAGCCCGTCGCCCTCGCGGGGGAGATAGACGCTCACGGCGCAGTCGGGCAGTACGAGGGGGTCGCCCTCTTCCACCGACGCGACGGGGCGGACGCTCCACTTTTTGGCGGGGACGAGCACGATTTTGAGGGTCGCTTCCGCCTCGATCTCCCCTTCCTGCCGTTGCCGCGCGGACATGCCGCAGGCGAGGACGGAAACGGAGCACGCGCCCTCCGTTTTGACGGGAATGGAGAAGGGCAGGCTGAGCTCGACGCCGCGGTGGCTCCCGTCCGTGCCGAGCACGAGAAGGGTCGCCATTGCCACGCCTTCGAGCGTGGGCGTTTCTCCCTGCACGAGGTTTGCCTCCGCGCGTTGGAGCGCAACCGCCTGAAAGACGTCCGAAAAATCGACCGAAGAAGAGAGCGCCGCCTTGCCCGAAATGCGCTCGGTGAGCCGCACGGCTTCGCCCGTGCCGAGGCACTCTTCGGTAGCATAGGTGAGGGTGACGGAATGGGTCGCGGAAAATGCGTCCGAAACGCCGTCGAGCTGAACTTCCTCATAGACGCAACCCTCGGCGGAGAGGGTAAGTTCCGCCGCGATCTTGCACTTTCCCTTTTCCTCGTCGGTATCGGCGTGGAGCAGGACTTCGGCGACCGAGATCTGCGCTTCCGCCGCCCTGCCCGCCTCGGCGGCGTCGCAGGGGATCTCCACGCGGAAGGGAACGAGACGTTCGAAGGAGACGAGGGCGTTCTCCCCTTTGAGCGCGAGAATGCCGAGGTTGACTTCTCCCTCGCAGACGAGCGTCCCCGTTTCGCAATGCACGTCCGAAAGCCCGACCGTTTCGCAATGGAGAAGAATGTCGCCGATGAAATCGGTCTCGAACTCGTCATCCGCTTCCGCCGTCCCCCCGCAGAGGTGGGCGGAGAGAAGGGAGAAGCTCTCCCGCTTGCAGATGAGATCGCCGTCTGTGAGATATTCGAGGGTCTTGTCGCCGTAGAGGACAATATCCGCGCCGAGAAGGGCGGTGACATAGACGCCCGACCCCTCGCGGCGGACGGAGAGATTTTCCGTTTGCAGCTTGACGCGCGGCGTAAAGGCGGGGCAACAGATCTCGCAACCTGCCTTTGCAGAGAATTCCACTCCCTTTTCCGCGCGGCAGATCTTTTTGTCGGCGCTCTCGTACACAATGGAAAAACGCACCCGTCCCGAATAGCGGACTTCACCGTTCCCCGCTTCTGCGCTCAGAAGGGTGACGCCCGCATGGACGGAGAGCACCGTTTCTACCTCGCTCCCGAAGCGGCATTCGACCGCCGTCTGCCCGCTCGTTTCGCCGAGTTTCCCGTAGCCGCGAAAGGTTTCCGTTTGCGTGTTGATCATGATTTCACTCCCGTTTTTTGGTTTCCCTCTATGTTATGCGGGAGCGAACGCGGTTATGACGGGGGCGCAAATTTTTCGCGCAAGGTTTAGAAAACCGCATACGGGTCAACAATTTATCTATGATAAAGCGGCATAACGACATTCAGACCATCAAGAAAACGATCGCCGATTACTTCCGCACGCAGGTGGACGTGACGGTGAATCTCGGCAGGAACAAAATTTTGAGGTATTGCGGCGAGCTCTCGGGGGTGTACCCTGCCCTCTTTACCGTGAGCCCCAACGACAAGAATTTTTTGGGGAAGACTTCGTACTCCTACGCCGAAGTTTTGTGCGGGAGCGTAAAAGTGAAACCTGCCAAAAAAGCGGCGGAATGACCCCCCGTTCCGCCCCGTCTCCGCCGCCCGCCTTTTTTCCGCGAAAAAAGGCGGGCGGCTTCTTATTATCCGAAAAAATCGCTTGCATTCCCCGTTCTTTTGTGCTAAAATTTTGCAGGTTTCGAAATTGCCCCAAGAAGATCGACGTTATGTTGACTGCCGTTTTGATTTGCGGCGCGACCTGCCTTCTCATGATCGCAAGCGTGCTCTTTTTCCCGAAGATCAAGCTCGGGAAACTGCATATTTCGACGTATTGGCTCGTCACCTTGCTGGGGGCGGGCATTCTCCTGCTCTCGGGGCAGGCGGACCTTCCCGCGCTCGGCAGCGCGCTTGTGGAAAACAGCGCCGTAAACCCCCTCAAAATCCTCGTCCTATTCCTCTCCATGACGGCGCTCTCCGTCTTTCTCGATGAGCTCGGGCTGTTCCGCTTCCTCGCAAATTTCGCCATAAAGCACGCGCGCGGCGGACAGAAACAGCTCTTTTTCCTGTTATATATCCTCGTATCCGTCCTCACCGTCTTCACTTCCAACGACGTGATCATCCTCTCGTTCACTCCCTTCATCTGCTACTTTGCGAAGAGCGAAAAGATCGATCCTCTGCCCTATCTCGCGGCGGAATTCGTCGCCGCAAATACGTGGAGCATGGCGCTCATCATCGGAAACCCGACCAACATTTACCTCGCGACCGCGTACGGCGTCGAATTCTTCTCTTACCTCAAAATCAGCATCGTGCCCACCCTCTTTTCGGGGATCGTCGCGCTCGGCTGTCTCTATCTCCTCTTCCGCAAAAAGCTCTCCGCTTCCCTTTCGGGCGAGGCGCAGGACGTGACCCTGCACGACAAACCCATGCTCTGGATCGGGATCGTCCACCTTGCCGCGTGCACCGTGCTGCTCGCGATCGGCTCGTACATCGGGGTGGAGATGTGGCTCGTTTCCCTCTGCGCCGCGGGAAGCCTGTTTGCGTTTGCCCTCGTCTCTGCGCTCGTCCGCAGAAAAAAGCCGCAGGAGCTGTTAAATTGCTGGAAACGCATGCCCTACGCCCTCGTCCCCTTTATCCTCTCGATGTTCGTGATGGTCGTCGTCCTCGAACAGAAGGGCGTGACTGCCGCGATCGGAAATTTCCTCGGCGACGACTGCGCGATCTGGAAGTACGGTCCCCTCTCCTTCCTTTCGGCGAACCTCATCAACAACATTCCCATGAGCGTGCTCTTCTCCTCCGTCATCGGCGAGGCGGGATGCGGCATGGGGGCGATGTTCGCGACCGTGATCGGCTCTAATTTAGGCGCATTCCTGACCCCCATCGGCGCGCTGGCGGGCATCATGTGGAGCGGCATTTTGGGCGAACACGGGCTCAAATTCGGCTATCTCGACTTTCTCAAAATGGGCGTTACGGTCGCCGTGCCCTCCCTCTTTGCGGCGCTCGGCGGCTTGGCGCTCGTACTGTTGTAGAACGGATTGCAAGGGCGAGATTTCTCGGCAAGCTCGAAATGACATTTTTCAGAAGAATAAGGGAGAGATTTCTCCACGCGCCGCTAACGCGGCTTGGTCGAAATGACAGTCGGGTTGCTCCGATGAAAAGAGCGGCGCGGCGGGCTGAAAAGCCCGCCGCGCCGCTTATTTTCTTGCGTTTTTGCGATACGTATTGCGTTTTGCGTTATTCTTCGCTCTCGTCCGCCTCGACGGGCACGTCCGCTGCGGTCTCTTCGGGGACTTCGACTTCCGCCTCTTCGTCGCGGTCGGTAATGGCGACGGTCGCCACTGCCCCGCCGCGCAAACTCATGAGCCGCACGCCGCGGGTGTTCCGCCCGATCCGAGAGATCGCGTCTCCGTGCATTCTGATGACGATCCCCTGCGACGAGACCATCATGACGTCGAGATCGTCCCGCACGAGTTTCATATTGACGAGAAGCCCCGTCTTTTCGTTGAAAATGCCCGCTTTGACCCCCTTGCCCGCGCGGGTCTGCGTGCGGTATTCCTCGGGGTCGGTGCGCTTGCCGTAGCCGTTTTCGGAGACGGTGAGAATATCGAACCCGTCCTTCAAAACGAGCATATCCACCACCTCGTCGCCCTTGCCGAGATTGATCGCGCGCACGCCCATCGTATCTCTGCCCATGGGGCGGACGTCCTCTTCGGAGAAGCGGATACACTTGCCCGAACGGGAAGCCACGATCACCTCGTCGTTGCCGCTTGCAAACTGCACGGAAATGAGCTCATCGTCCTCATTGATCTTGATGGCGATCTTGCCGCTCCGCATAATGCGGTCGAATTCGCTCGTCGCCGTCTTTTTGATGAGACCGTTCTTGGTCGCCATGACAAGATAGCCCGTTCCGTTTTCGTAAACGGGCAGGATCGCCGCGATCTTCTCGCCCGCGTTGAGCTGTACGATATTGACGATCGCCCGCCCGCGCGCCTGTTTGTTCGCCTCGGGAATTTCGTACCCCTTGATGGAATACACCTTGCCGAGGTTGGAGAAGAGCAGAATGGGGATATGGGTGGAACAGACGAACATCTGCTCCACGAAGTCGTCCTCTTTGGGTTTGTGCCCCGTAACGCCCACGCCGCCGCGGTTCTGCGCGCGGTATTCGGCGGCGGGGAAACGCTTGATGTAGCCGCCGTGCGTCATGGAGATGACGACGTCTTCCTCGTCGATGAGGTCCTCGTCGTCGATCTCGCCGTAGTCGACGGAGACTTCCGTCTTGCGTTCGGAGGGGTATTTTGCCTTGATCGCTTCGAGATCGTCGCGGATGATCTTCATCACCCGCCATTCGTTGGCGAGAATGTCTTTGAGGTCCTCGATGGTCGCTTGCAGAGAGGCGAGCTCCTCTTTGAGCTTTTCCACTTCGAGCGCGGTGAGACGTTGGAGACGCATTTCGAGAATGGCGTTTGCCTGCTTTTCGCTGAGTTCGAACGCCGCGGTGAGCTTTTCGGTCGCGTCGTTCTTATCGCGCGATTCCTTGATGATACGGATGACCTCGTCGATGTTGGCAAGGGCGATGACGAGCCCTTCCACGATGTGGGCGCGCTCCTCCGTTTTTTGCAGGTCGTATTTCGTCCTGCGGCGGATCACTTCCTTTTGGTGGGCAAGATAATAGGTGAGGATCTCGCGCAGGTTGAGCACTTTCGGCTCTGTGCCGTTTTCGACGAGCGCAAGCAAAATTATCCCGTCCGACGTTTGCAGGTTGGTATGTTTGTAGAGGGTGTTGAGGACGACCTGCGCGTTGGCGTCCTTCTTGCATTCGATGACGATACGGAGCCCCTCTCTGCCGCTCTCGTCGCGGATGTCGGAAATGCCTTCGATCCGCTTATCCTTGACCATGTCTGCGATCTGCACGATGAGCTGGGCTTT
>CANRCY010000004.1 GCA_947629225.1 uncultured Clostridia bacterium
TTGGAAGTTCCCACGCAGCCGCCGATCATCGCCGCCCGCGCGCCGTAGATCCCCGCGTCCGCGCCCTGCGCACGGCGAAGCCCGAACTCCATGACGCCGCCGCCCGCCGCCTTGCAGATCTTCGCCGCCTTGCTCGCGATGAGGGTCTGGTGGTTGACGAAGGTGAGGAGCGCCGTTTCGACGAGCTGCGCCTCGATCATGGGCGCTTTCACCGTTAAAATGGGCTCGTAGGGAAAGACGAGCTCCCCCTCTTTGACCGCGGTCACGTCCCCCGTAAAACGGAGGTCTTTGAGGTAGGCGAGGAACTCTTCCCCAAAGATGCCGAGAGAGCGGAGATAGGCGATGTCCTCCTCCGAAAAATGCAGGTTTTCGAGATAGTCCGCCGCCTGTTCCATGCCCGCGGCGACCGAGTAGGTGATGAGCTTGTTGGGACGGAAGAACACGTCGAAGGCGGCGAGCTGTTCGTGCTTGCCTTCGGCAAAATATCCCTGCCCCATGGTGAGTTGGTACAGATCGGTCAAGAGCGTTAAATTTCTCATTTCTTTTTATCCTCCCGCTCGGGCGACTCTTCGTGAGTCTCTTCGGGCGATCCTTCGGAAGCCTCTTTCGGAGCCTCTTCGGACGGTCCTTCGGGCGGCTCGCCCCCGCCGTTCTTTTTGAATTTGGAGAGGAACTTGTTCCATTTATAGCGGAAGGTCTCCTCTTCGGGCATGGGGGGATAGTTCGCGCCGAACATGTTGATCTTGCTGTAATAGGGCGTTTCCCCCTCCGTCGCGGGAATGTATCGGGTAATGCCGCAGGGATCGCCGTTTTTACTGCCGATGAGGGAACCCTCTTTTCGGTAGTTGAAATAGAGAAGAACCCCTATGCCGGCAAGCCCCAACACGATCATGAGAATGGAAAACACAAGCGACCAAGGCACGCCGCCGCCGCTCAGGATATAGCCCGATTCGCGCAAGGGCTCCATAATGGAGCGCACCGTGCCGTACCACGCGAAATAGGCGAAGGTGAACAGCCCGTTCGGCTTCTTCGCCCACTTCCACGCAAGGGTGTAGAGAACGGCAAAGCCGATCGCGTTGATGAGGCTCTCATAGAAGAAGAACGCGTAGTGCCATGTGGAATTGGGGTCGGAAAAGGAGCCGACGCCGTGCACCGAATTGCTCGGGCTGACGGGCACCGCGAACGGGAACCACTCCATCGAAGGGCTCGAAACGGCGTGCCCGTACACCTCTTTGTTGAAGAAATTCCCCCACCGCCCGATCGCCTGCGCGATGAGAATGGTGATGACGACGCAGTCCGCCGCCCTGAAAAAGTTGACCTTCTTCACGAGGCACACGATGAGCCCCGTTAAAATGCCCCCGAGCGCGCCGCCGACGATGGAGAGCCCGCCTTCGCGCAAGCTGTTCCATGCGAACCACTGCTGGACGGGCATGTCGTCCGTAATGCAATAGAAGAGCCGCGCGCATATGAGCGCAACGGGAATGCAGAACACGAACAGCGTAAAGATAAAATCGGGCGACATGTTCCGCCGCTTCATCAGAAGTGCGGAAAGGCAGGTCGCGACGATGATCCCCGTTACGATGCAGAGGGCGTAAAAATAAATTTCAAAGCCGAAAACGATGATCCCCCTCTCGTTCGCGCCGAAGAGAGGTCCGTTCGCAAGTAAAAGCGACGTCATAACATTCCTCATTTTAACAGTGCTCCCATTATAACACGAGAAAAAACGGAAAGTCAACCGCATTGGCGGTTGGCTCCGAAAATTTTATTTGAGGTCGAGCTTGAGCGGCTTGACCGCTTTGAGCAGGGGCACGGCGGCAAACAGCAGGGCAAAGTTTGCGGCGTTGTTCAAAAGCTGTCCCATAAAGACGAGGCGGACGAGGGCGTAGGTCCAATATAAATTCACCCCGCCGAAATGCTCGCGGATGAGCCCGAGCGCTTTCTCCGAAAATCCGACGCCCGTATAGTAGAAATAAAATCCCGTCGTGTTAATCCCCACCGAACAGAGGAGCAGGGAAAGGACGCAGATGACGGCAAGTTTTGCGTAGATACTTCCGCGGAAGCGCAGGGGGAGTTTCATGACAAAGCCCGCGATGAGCGCCATCGCCGCCACCGAGAGCCCCACCCAGGGCATATAGACGAAGCCGCCCGAATTCGCCAAAAATCCGATCGCGTCCCCCAAAAAGACGGCGACGAAGCCGAGGACGGGACCTAAGAGCATGCCCGTGAGAATGCTCGCAAACACCGTAAAGGAAAACTGCGTGTCGGCAAGTTTGATCTCGAAAAAATTCACGCCGATGCAGAGCGCCGTCATCACCCCGATGTAGGCGATCTGCCGCGCGCCCGAAAGCCCGAGCATGAGGTCGGAATAGAGAACGCGCTTCCATTTTCCCGTGCGGACGCCTTTTTCTTCCATAAAAAATAACCTCCCGAAAAGAGAGGTCCGTCGTCGGCATAACGCCTAAAAAGTCGCAAAAAATCTTCCTTCGAAATCTTTTTTGCGAGAAAGAGGCGCCGCCCGCCAAAAGAGCTTTTCGCAAGAAAAGCGTAAAAAGGGGGCGCGCGCCGACGAGAGCGGACGCGCCGCGGCACCGCAGAACGAGAGAGAACAGGCTCTCCGCCCTTTCGTTTGCGAACAACGTCCCGTTTCGCAACACTTAACGCGCCTTGGCTACTCTTCGGGGAGTATCATACCATATCCCGCGGAAAAGCGCAACGGTTTTACATACATTTTCCCAAAACAACAAAACTATCGGTATGGTACTCGTCATGATACGGACGGCGGTCATCTTCGTCGTGCTTCTCATCATCATGCGGCTCATGGGCAAGCGGCAGATCGGCGAAATGCAGCCCTTCGAACTCGTCATCACCCTTCTCATCGCCGAGCTCGCCTGCATCCCCATGGCGGACGCTTCCATCCCCCTTTTGTACGGCATCATCTCCGTCGTGACGATCTACGTTTTGCACGAAGTCATGACCCTGCTCGACTTAAAAGTAAAGCCGTGGAAGAGCTTTATCAGCGGGAAACCCTCCGTCGTCGTCAACAAGAACGGGATCGACGATTACCAGCTCAAACGCAACAATCTGGACGTTTCCGACCTCATCGAGAGCCTGCGTTCGGCGGGGTATTTCTCCCTCGACTGCATTGACTACGCGCTCTACGAGGCAAACGGCACCTTTTCCGCCCTGCCCAAACAGGACTACGAGGAAATGCAGAATTCTCTGCCGCTCGTCATCATCGACAACGGCAAATACGACGAGAAAAATTTGGAGCTGACGGGGCTCAAAAAAGAATTTTTCGACGGGATTTTGAAGGAACATCAGGTGCAAAACGTGAAACGGGTGCTCGTTTTGACTGCCGACGGCAACGGGAAGCTTTATTTGCAGGTGAAGGGCAAAAAGTTCGAGACCCTGCGCGTCGAGTACCCCGAACATAAAGTGTGGTAAAAAAATACCGCGCGCTGTTCCGATTCTCTAAGCGCGGCACGAGCCGCAGGTGAAGTAACGGAGCGAAGCGGAATATTGTCATTTCGACCAAGGGAGCGAAGCGAAATATTGTCATTTCGACCGTAGCGCCGAAGGCGCGAGTGGAGAAATCTCAACCGCTTGCTGTCCCTTTTAGGGAAAGTACCCGAGCGAAGCGAGGGGGAAAGGGTTTCTGAGAACCCCTCAGTCACTCACTTTGTTCGTGACAGCTCCCCTGCAAGGGGGCGCCGAGATGCCCAGCCCCTTAATCCCCCTCCAATGGAGGGGGGTCCTGCTTACCCCCTCCGTGGGAGGGGGGTAGGGGGGTGGGGCGTGTCCCCAAACTCTCTGCGCGAGAAGAACCACGCTTCTTCGCTGCGCGACAACATTTGTTGCACACTTGCAACTTCTTGCCCGATGAAACGAACGAGAGGACAAATAGGTTAAAACGTAATAGCCCATTTCCTCACGGAAAAAGATTTTGCAAAGCAAAAGATTTTTCGTGAATTCTCTTTACATATGCTAAAATCATTGACGGCGATCGGGGTCGCTCTGTTGCTTCTCCTCGGCGCGGGACTGTTTGAATGGTATTATGTGAACGACCAATTCGGCGCATTCGGCGAGGAACTTACGACGCTCTACCAAAAGGCGGACGAAGGGATCGCAAACGGAGAGGACGCAAAAGCGGTGCAAGCCTCGTGGGAGAACCGCAAGGAAAAACTGCATGTCTGGATCCCCCATAACGACATTGCGCGTATCGACGACTACATGGCGGAGACAGTGCGGCTGATCGCGGAAAAAGATTACGATCTTGCGCTTGCCAAGCTCGAAATCGTCATTCACCTGACGAAATGTCTGCCCGACACCTACAAGCCCGCCGTAGAAAATATCTTTTAAGAAAAATGCCCCCCTACCCCTCCCCCGACAAGTTGGGGGAGGGCAAAAGGTCCCCTCCATCGGAGGGGGATTCAGGGGGTGGGCATCTCGGCGTCCCTTGCAGGGGAGCTGTCACGAACAAAGTGAGTGACTGAGTGGTTCTCAGAAACCCTTTCCCCCTCGCTTCGCTCGGGTACTTTCCCTAAAAGGGACAGCAAGCGGTTGAGATTTCTCCACTTCGCCTGCGGCTACGGTCGAAATGACAAAATAGGAAAGGTGGGGCGAAATGACAAAGTAAGAAGCCGCCCCGCGCTGAGTTTCAGCGCGGGGCGGCGGTCTTTTTAATTTTTATTTCAGCAAGTTCTTTGTCTTCAATCCGTCTTGCTCAGTAACTCCCCTCTAAATCGGCTGTCTTGAATACGGGATCGTCGAAAAAATCGTACAACGTAATATCCAAAGCCTGACAGATATCGAGAAGCGTCCTCGTCCCCGGATTTTTACTGCGACCATAGAAAATACACCTCAGCGTAGCAGACGGCAAGCCCGCCATGTTCGCCAATTTATTCGGCGAGATCTTTCTCTGCTCGCACAGATCGTATATTCGCTTTGTGATCGCCTCTTCTAATTTCATCCAAACAGCCTTGAAGATATATCTCTTATAGTTTAGCAAAAATGTTTGAAAAATATGAGAGATATATCTCTGTTTTGTGCTATAATAGACGTGACGAGGACTTTATGGGCAAAACGGTTTTTATCGGTCACAGGCAAGTATTTCAAAACGGCGTATATGAAGAGCTTTTAGCCGAGATCGAACGTCAGATCGAGCGCGGTTGCAAGGAATTTGCGATGGGGACTCACGGCGAGTTCGATCGGCTCGCACTTTCGGCATGCCGCTTTTTACGGAAACAATATCCCGATATTTGCATAGAGGTCGTTCTGACAAGTTTGAACGTAATAAAAAAAGCAAATTGGGAAGCTCCCTATTGCGACGTAAAAACGGTAATTTTTGAAATCGAAGAGGTCTTTTATAAGCGGAGAATTACAGAAAGCAACCGAAGAATGATCGACGAGGGCGATACGCTTATTTGCTATGTCAACGAGAAATATGCGAGAAGCGGAGCAAAAAGCGCCCTGCGTTATGCGGAGAAAAAAGGGCTTGAAATCATCAATCTTTACCGAGGTGAGGCAAACTGTTAGTTTATCAAACCGCCGCCCCGCGCTGAGTTTCAGCGCGGGGCGGCGGTCTTTTTTTTGAAAAAAATTGAGATTTCTCCACGCGCCGCTAACGCGGCTTGGTCGAAATGACAATTAGAAGCGCGGGACGAAATGACGCATTGGCGCGGGGGGGACGGCAAGAGCCTTGGCGCCCCTTGCAGGGGAGCTGTCACGAACAAAGTGAGTGACTGAGGGGTTCTCAGAAACCCTTTCCCCCTCGCTTCGCTCGGGTACTTTCCCTAAAAGGGACAGCAAGGGGCTTTTCTCATTATCATGCGGGAGAGGGCAAGATGGTTGTTATTCGAGCGGGGCGAGTTTTGCCGTAAAGTGCCGCAAAATGGGCGGCTCTTCCACAATTTTGTACCCCTTGATCTCTTGCGCGCGCTCTTTGATATTGATGAGCGCGTCGGCAATGACGTCGAGATGGCTCTGCGTGTACACCCTGCGCGGAATGGCAAGACGGGTGAACTCGAAGTCGGCTTCGAGCTGTTTGCCCGTATCGGGGTCGTTTCCGAGCATGTACGAGCCGATGTCGCACGCGCGGATCCCCGCCTCTTTATACAGCTCGATCGCGAGCGCCTGCGCGGGGAATTGATAATACGGAATGTGCGGCAACAGCTTTTTCGCGTCTACAAACACGGCATGCCCGCCGACGGGGCTCTGGTAGGCGATCCCCGCTTCGTCCAAACGCGCCGCGAGGTATTCCATTTGCCCGATGCGGTAGCGGAGATAATTTTCGTCGATCCCCTCTTTTAAGCCGCGGGCGAGCGCCTCGATGTCCCGCCCCGACATGCCGCCGTAGGTGATGAACCCCTCGAACGAGATACAGCGTTGTTTGACAAGCTCGAAGACCGCCTTGTCGCGGCAGCCGATGAGCCCGCCCATGTTGACGATCGCGTCCTTTTTGGCGCTCATCGTGAAGCAGTCCGCACCCTCGAACGTCGCCCTCACGATCTCTTGAATGGTGCTGTTTTTGAACTCGGGTTCGCGTTGTTTGACGAAATAGGAGTTTTCGGCATAGCGCGCCGCGTCGATCATGAACTTGATTCCGTATTTGTGCGCGACGTCGCGGGTCTTGCGGATATTTTCCACCGAAACGGGCTGACCGCCTGCCGAATTGTTCGTGATCGTCATGATGACGACGCCGATGTTCTCCGCGCCGAGCTCGTGAATGTATTCTTCGAGCCTTTCAACGTCCATATTGCCCTTGAAATCGTAATATTTCGTCGTATCGAGCGCTTCGGGAACGGTGCAGTCGATCGCACGCGCGCCCGCAAGCTCGACGTGCGCCCGCGTCGTATCGAAGTGCATATTCGCGATCGCGTACTTCTTCCCCTGCAAGAGGACGGGAAGGAGCACCTTCTCCGCCGCCCTGCCCTGATGGACGAGCTGGACATAGGGAAGCCCGAAGATCTCTTTTGCGTTTTCCTGCACATGGTAATAGCAGTCCGCGCCCGCATACGATTCGTCGCCAAGCATGACCCCCGCCCACTGGTCGGAGCTCATTGCGCCCGTGCCGCTGTCCGTTAAAAGGTCGATGTACACGTCCTGCGAGGCGAGGGAGAACACGTTATAGCCCGCCGCCGCGATCTTTTGCTCGCGCTCCTCCCGCGTGAGCATTTTCAGAGGCTCTATGCTCTTGATACGGAAAGGTTCGGGGAAGTAGATGCGTTTCATAGTTTGCTCCTTTGGAAAGAATGGTCTCGTTCGTATTATAACCGACGCGGCGGGTTTTGTCAAGAGGGACATTTGCGCCGTTTTCTATGATTTTAATTCACAAAAACAGAAAAATTTTATCAAAAACGATTGCAAAAAATTTGGTTTTGGTGTATAATAAAACACCAAACGAAGATCGGGGGAGGAAAAATCATGATCAAAGTCAATTTTAACGGCAACTCGCTCGCGGTAGAGGAAGGGACGCGCGTCCTCGAACTCATCGAACCCAAGGAGCGGAAAAACCTCGTTGTGTGCCAAGTCGGCGCGCAGGTGAAGGAGCTCAACTACAAGCTCTCGGAAAAAAACAACGGCATGACGATCCGTCTGCTCAATCTCAGCAACGCGGAGGCGGGCAGGGCGTACAGCGCGAGCCTCCGCTACATCGTCGCGATGGCGTTCTACCGCATTTATCCCGACGTGAAAATCCGCTTTTCGTACAACATTTCGCGGTCGATCTCCTGCCAGGCGATCACGAAGAGCTTTAACATGTCGCGCGCGGTGGACGAAATCCGCCGCGAAGTCGAAAAGATCATCGCGGAGGACCTGCCCATCGAGCGGGTGACCGTCACGATCGAAGAGGCAACGGAGATCTATAAGAAATTCCACCTCGACGACAAGATCGACATTTTACAGTACCGCCCCGAAAACACGGTACATCTGTACAAGTGCGGCGATTATTACAACTATCTGCACAATTACATGGTCCCCTCTACGGGGTGCATCTACAACTACACGATCACGCCGTACAGCCCCGGCATCATCATCCAATACCCCCGCCACGACCTCGACGCAAACATTCCCGAGTTCGAGGAAGAGGCGACCTACTGCAAGACATTGCAACGGGCATATTCGTGGGCGGAAAAGGCGGGCGTGCAGACGGTGACGGAGATCAACCGCAAGATCGACCGCGGCGAGGGGCTCGAATTCGTGCAGATGTGCGAGGCGTACCATAACCGCCAGCTCGCCGAGCTCGGCGACGCGATCGAAAAGGAGATCGAAAACGTGCGGCTCGTTGCGATCGCGGGTCCGAGTTCGAGCGGAAAGACGACCTTCTGCAACAGGCTCAGGATCGAACTTTTGTCCCGCGGGATCGACCCCGTGACCATTTCGATGGACGATTACTACTTCGAAAAGGACAAGATCAGTCAGTTGCAGGGCAAGCCCGTCGGCAAGCTCGACCTCGAACACACCGACTGCCTCGACATCGAGCTCTTCAACAAGGACCTCTTCGACCTGATCAACGGCGAGACGGTCACCCTGCCCCGCTTCAACTTTAAGATGGACCGCCGCGAAAAGGGAAAGACAATTAAGGTCGGACAGAACGTGCCCATCATCATCGAGGGGATCCATGCGCTCAACGAACGGCTGACCAAATCCATTCCCAAACACCAAAAATTCAAGATCTACATCGCGCCGCATGCACAGCTCAACATCGACGACCACTCCCCTCTCTCCGTGACAAACGCGCGGCTCATCCGCCGTATCGTGCGGGACATGAAGTTCAGGGGCTGCCCTGCCGCCGAGACGATCGACATGTGGCAATCGGTGCGCAACGGCGAATTCCGTTGGATCTATCCCAACCAGGAAAACGCCGACTATGTGTTCAATTCGAGCCTCGGCTATGAGCTCTGCGTCCTCAAAAAACAGGCGATGGAAGCGTTGACGCAGATCACCGCCTCCGACCCGCAATACCTCGTTGCCAATCGCCTTATCAAGACGCTGAAATACTTCCGCGAGATCGAGGACGACTCGATCATTCCCTGCAATTCCCTCTTGCGGGAATTCATCGGCGGCAGTTGCTTTAACGTATGAGCTTCCCTCCGTGACGGGATAGGAAGCCCCCCTCGGCAGAACGCCGAGGGGGGCTTTTTTCGGTTGTTTTCTTACACCACGATGTCGTACTTGTCGAGGTCGACGATCTTGGCGCTTCCGCCTTCGGCGAAGAAGGAAATCCCGTCTCCGTCCGAATAGACGTTGCCCGTCATGGTGCGTTCCCCGCCGTTCAAAAACACTTCACAGCTCGATACGTCGAGGAAAATGCGCATGGAAAGCCGACCGTGCGCCGTGTTCACCTTGACGGAACGGACGGACGCGTCCTTCTCTTCCGCGTCGTGCGAAATTTCGACGCCCATGCGCGAACGGTCGAAGACGACCCTGTCGGTCGCGCGGTCGTAATAGATGCGCGCATCGTGCTCTCCCCGCTGGTAGAGTTTGACCCCCACCCTTTGCGCCGTGCCCAAATCGAGCGTAAAGCAGAGTTCGATCTTCGTTCCGTTGACCTTGGTGAGCTCGTTGCGGTTGCCGATCGTCACGTTGCCGAAACGGACGTGGTTCCAACGGTAACGCTCGATCTCGCGGACGGGGCTCTGGTACAGCTTTCCGTCTTTTACGGTGAGTTCGCGCGGGAGGATCATCGAGCCCGTCCAGCCGTGTTTGGCAGTCGGGAAAAACCGTTGCCACATTTGCATCCACGCGATCATGATCGTGCGCCCGTCCTTCGCCTGAAGGGTCTGCGGCGCATAGAAGTCGAAGCCGCCGTCGATCTCGTCCTCCACGGTTTGGCTGAATGCGCCCGTCTGTTCGTCGAGCTTTCCGAGCATGTAAATGGAAGATTGCACGTTCTCGAACCGCCAATCCTGCGTGCGGTAGCCCTGCGGGCTCGCGAGCAGAACGTCATATCCGCCCAGCTCGAAAAAGTCGGGGCATTCGTAAATGCCGCGGGTGGTGCGCCCGTCCTTCCGCACGAAGCCGACGAAAGTCCAGTCGAAGAGGTTTTCGGAGCGGTACAGCAGGATCGCCCCTTCGTTTTTTTCGGACAATCCGCCCGCGAGGAGATAATAGCTCCCCCCGCGACGGAAGACTTTCGGGTCGCGGAAATCGGTTTTGAGGCATCCCCGCGGGAGCTGTTCCCCCGAAATGACGACGCCGAGCTTTTCGAAATGTACGCCGTCCTCCGAAACGGCGAGCGACTGTTTTTGCCGATCTCCCGCCACGGAAGTATAGAACAGGTACATCTTTCCGTCCTTTATGACAGAAGAGCCCGAAAAACAGCCGTCTTTATCGTCTGCCCCGTCGGGCGCGAGCGCGGTGGGCTCCAACTTCCACTTGACGAAATCTTCCGTGGTATAGTGCCCCCAATGCATGGAGTCCCACGAAGGACCGTAGGGATAGAATTGGTAGAAGAGGTGATATTTCCCGAATGCCTCGCAAAAGCCGTTCGGATCGTTCATCCAACCGACGGGCGGCATGACATGGTAGGTATGGCGGCTGTTTCCGTTCACAGCCGCAAGGTTGTGTACGATGTACAGGTCGGCGATCCGTGTTCCGTACGAACCGCCGGGGGCTGTCGTCTTTGTTTTCATGGTTGCTCCGAGATGGTTTAGTAGGTGTAGGTAAATTGTTTGAGATCGGTGAAGGAGACGGACTCGCCCTCCGCCCAGAGCATGACGTTTCTGCCGCTTACGCCGTAAACGCGGACGGTGAGCGCGGTCTGCCCTTCCACATAGAGCACGCCGATCGAGCCCTCCTGAAGATAGGTGAACGCGTACGTCTTCCCCGCTTCGAGGGAGGCGGGAACGGACGCGATGGGCGTGTCGCCGAGGTTGAGCTCGAACCCGATCTTGTTCTCTGCGGGAGAGAGGGTGATCGTCTTGTACTTTTCAATCCTGTTGTTGTAGTTGAAGGCAAACCCGAACTTGCCCGACGCTTTGCAGGTGAATTTCCCCGTGACGAGGTAGCGTTCGAAGCAGCGGAACGCCTCGGTATAGTCGCCCGCCTTGACTTCGAGAGAGCTGCCCGAAACGAGCACGCGCTCTTCGGTATTTTGCAGGTATGCGTCGACGGGCGCGAGCATAATTCCGCCCTTTCCGTCCGAAACGACCTTCTGCACCTGCAAATTACCCGCCCAGCCCGAGATGTCCTGCGTGGAAGAGACGGACTCGGAGCGGCGCGACCAACCGATGAGATAGGTGTTGTTGCCGTCGGAGGCGTGTTTCGCCGCATAGAAGAGCTCGCCGTCGAGGGGCTTGGGGGTCGCGTTATAAGGTTCGTACTGCGTATCCGCGGGGACGTACCACATCACGCCGTCCTGCGCGGAGAAGGTGAGATACCACTTGCCGCCCACTTGGAAGGTATCCGAGCATTCGACGTTCCATACGTCGCCGACGATCGATTCATTGTTGGTGTAGATGATCTCCCCTTTCGAGAGGGTGGAAAGGTCGAGCTCTCCGCCGATCGTGTATTTGTACACGCAAGCAACGTCGTTATGCGCCGCCGTAACGGTGAGGGTGATCGTGTCCGACGCCGCGTCGTAGTAGGCTTGCGGGTCGCGGAAGTCATTCTTTTGACCGATGTCCGCTTCGGGAGTGATCTCCCAGCCCTCTTTCTTGGTGAACGACGTGGGGCTCGTGCCCACGGCGACCATGATCTTCTCTTTGTATTCCATCGTGCTGCCGCCGTGTCCCGTGTAGAAGAAGTAGTACTTCTCCTTGACTTTTACGACGGAACCCGTGCCGATCATCGAATCCTGCACGGCGCCGACGCCCGAGACGAGAATGGGATCCTGCACTTCCGTATAGTGGACGAAATCGGTCGTCGTCGTGAGATAAATAGAATGGTTGAAGGAATCGCCCTTGTCTTTGAGGTAATAGATATAATAGGTCCCGTCTTCGTAGTAGGGCATGGTGTCGCCGATATAGCCCTGTCCCACGGAGTCGACCTCGGGCAGGAAGTTGAACTTATAGTCGTACTCTTCCTCCTGTTCGCCGGGGGTGAGGAGGGCAAAATTCTTGTCGCCCTCTTTGACGTCGTCCTTGTAATTCGTATTTCCGTTGCCCTTTTCCCCGCAACCTGCGGCGAAGAGCATCGCCCCGCAGAGCAAAACTGCCGCAAACGATAATTTGTGTGTAAGTTTCATGGTGACCTCCCTTAAAATACTTCTTTTCGCGTCGGCATTGCGGGGATCGCTCCCTCGCGCGAGACGACGCAGGACGCCGCACGGTTTGCCCGATACAGCATTTCGTTGAGTTCCTCTTTTGTCAGGCCTTCGAGCCCTCTGCCGAGGAGCTGGTAGAGCACGGCGCCGATGAACGAGTCGCCCGCGCCCGTCGTATCGACGACTTTGGCGCAAAGATCGGCGGGTTGCAATGCCTCCGTCTCTTTGGTATAGGCAGAAGCGCCGCCCGCCCCTTTGGTCACGAAAACGGCTTTGACTTCCCCTTGGAAGAGACTGCGCACCGCCTCCCGTTCGCCCGAAATGCCCGTGATATCATAGAGCTCTTCGTCGCTCACCTTTACAATGTCGGCAAGAGGCAGAAACTGCCGTACCGTGGAGAGCAGTTCCTCCGCGCTCTTCCAGAGAGAGTAGCGGAGATTGGGGTCGAAGCTTATGATCGCGCCCGCTTCCCGCGCGCGGGAAATGGCGGCAAGGTGCGCCTTTTTGACGGGCGCGTCGCACAGATCGACGCTGCAAAAGTGGAGAATGTCTCCCCTTTGGAAGGGAATTGCGCGGACTTCGCTCTCGTCGAGCAACATATCCGCGGAGGGGTTGCGGTAGAACGAAAAACTGCGCTCCCCCTTTTCGTCGCGGGCGACAAAGGCAAGCGCGGTGTTTGCGGCGTCGGTGCGGAAGACAAAATCGGTGCCGACGTTTTCGCGCATCAAAGTTTCGGCGAGAAAGTTCCCGAAAGCGTCGTTGCCGAGCTTGGTCACGACGCTTGCGCGCTTGCCGAGCTTTGCAACGCAGACGGCGACGTTCGCGGGAGCGCCGCCCGCATTCTTGCGGAAGGTCACTGCCGTTTCGAGCACGCCCGCCTCCTGTGCGGTAAAGTCGATCAGCATTTCGCCGATGGCATAAAGGGTATTCATAAATGCTCCTTTTCCCACAATCCCCCCGCAAATGCTTGCGGGGGGTGGGAAGTTTTTCGGTATTTTAACCGACGAGTTCGCTTTGCAAAATCGTGATCTCCGCGATCTCGATCTTGACTTCGCCGAGCGCCTCAAACGCCTGCGAACCGAACTGGAACAGAAGCTCTGCGTTCTTCTCCCCGATAAACGCTTCTTCGACCTTGATCTCGATCGTCGTCCAATCGGTACCGATCGCGACGTTTTCCGCCTTCTTGATCATGCCGAGATCCCAATCGGTATCGATCTCGTGAAGGGCGATAACGGGGCAGGTAAGCGCCTTATCCGCCTTGATCTTGATACGGATGGTGTAGTAGCTGTTACCGGGAAGGGCGAGCCCGTTTTCGCCGTAGCCGACGACGAGCTTGTTGTGCCAATCGGTCGAGCTGCCTTGAAGGACATGATACACGAGGTTGCCGCCTTCGGTGTAGAAGGTCGAAAGCCCGGGGGTCACGGTGTTACTGCCTTCGTCCGAACCGTTGAAGAAGTCGAAGGGATAGTTCACATCGTCCGTGCCCTTCTTCTGGGCGAAGTAGCTGTTGCACTTGTTTACGGTCTTCTCCGCTTCGGAACCTGCCGCCGCCTCGATCTTAAAGAAACGCACGCTCTTGATCCAAAGCACGTTGCTCGTTACGTCGGGTCCGTCGTTGGTCTTGCCCATATTCAGGAAGATCGTGGGCTTCGCCGCGCTGAATTTGGAGACAAATTCGCCGCTGATCGTCGTATCCGTCGTGCCGACGGCGGTCTCTTTGAATTCACGGTTATTGCTGTCTCTGCCGCCCTCGTTCTCGATGAGGACTTGAATTGCGGGAATTGCGGTCTGCGCTTTGAGCACGAGCTCATAGCCGTACTTCGCTTCGGCTTCGACCGTTGCGCCCGTGAGAGCAATGCCGGGAGCGATGCTCCAAATGCCGCCGCCGCTCGTCGTATTGTTGTAGGCGGTAACGTTGACCTTGGCGGCGTTCTCGGTGGCGTCGTGCTCGACAGTCGCTACTGCGTCGTCACCCGCATTGACGATCGTGACGTTCGAAACACTGCTTGTGAAATCGGACGTGTAGAGCTCGGTCGTCTTATTCTGACCCGTCGTCTGATAGAGCGCGACTTTGTAAATGGAGATCGTGTAAACGTCGGGCATGGTCTTATCTTCGGCTAAGCCGCCGTCCTTGCCCATGTGCAGACGGAACTCCACGCTCGAGGTCATGTTGGAATCGTCGATCGTGAACTCGTGTTTGAGAACGGTGAGTTCCGTTCCGAGCTCCTTGTTGTACGCGCCTTCGCTGACGGGCGTCCATTCCGATTTGGTTTTGTCGATGGCGAGCATGTTGACATACGTCGTGACAGAGGACTTCGCCCAGACCATGAAGGTGAATTTGCCCTCGGTGAGGTCGTTCATCGTCCTCGAAAGGCGGATGGAGCCGTCTCCCGCGTTGTTGCGGTTTGTGATATCGAACACGAGCGCGCCCTTCGACTGTTTGACGATCCCCTCTGCGGTATCGAGATGAGGTCTCCAATAGTCGAGCGCCGCTTCGTCAACGCCGTCTTCCGTCGCAAGCTGTTCGGGGTCGAGCGTCCTGTCGGCGACGTTGAAGTCTTTGTATTCCTTCAAGGTCGTCTCTTCGGCTGCGGCGGGAGTGACCGTGAGGGTGCAGTAGGCATTGCCTTCCAGACCGCCCGAGTCTTTGACGGAGTAGATAATTTCATATTCGCCCGTTGCCGCGGGGGTCGCCTTTCCGTTCGTAAAGGTAAGCGCGGGTTCGGACTCCACCGTGATCTTCGAGGTGAGGTCGCCGTCTTCCTTGTCGGTAGCGGTAACGCCTTCGAGCGCGTTGAACTCCGTTCCCGCCATCACGGTCGCGGTATCCTGCACGCCCGCAATGGTGGGCTCGGTGTTGTTCTTGTTCTTGTTCGGGTCTTCGTTGTTCCCGCCGTTGCACCCCGCAAACAGGGCGAGGGAGAGCGCGGCGATCAATCCGAGCGCAAAAATTTTCTTCATGATATTTTTCTCCTTATTTTGTTATGGCTTATTTGCCGAGATACCTGTCGTAGGCAGCCTGATAGACTTCGACGACCTGTGCGAGCCCGACGCGCGTGCTTTGGAGCTCCGTCGTGAACGAATTCCACTGCGCTTCCGAGACGCCGTTCATCAGGAAGGACATGAGGTTCCTGCTGATGTAGCTGTTGATGTTCGCCTCGTAGGTCGAGAGTTTGTTGAGCTCTTCGGACGTGAATTGCAGGTTGGGAATGGGCTTTACGTTTTCGGGGACGAAGGGGATCGCGTATTTTTGGAGACGGTCGAGGCGGAGTTGGGCGCGGGGCTCCATTTCCACGACGGTATCCCACTCGTTCTTGGTGAGGTAGCACACGCCGAGAGGCGCATTGGTGAGACGGACGTTATCGACCGTAAGTCCTTCGGGCGGCTCTTTTGCAACGAGTTTGCCGTTCTCCTTCTCCTCTTTGAACGCGGTGCCGATGGGACCGTAGTTGATCTGCGCGGAGAGTTCGGGGTTGTAGTAGCGGTCGAAGTAGGTGAGGAGCACTTCGACGTTGGGCGTGCCCGTAAAGAAGATGAGCTCGCCTGCGTCCACTTCGGGCGCGTTCGAAACGCACACCGTCTGGGAGCCGTCCGCACCCTTCAAAGGCTTGCAGCAGATGTAGTCCTCGGGATTCTTGACGACCGTCGCGCTCTCCCACCAATAGAAGGCGCCGTACTTTTCCGAACCCATGCCCGTCGCAAGATAGGTATCCTGCGCGACTTCGAGGCAAACTCTGTCGATGAGCCCGCGATCGATCCAATCGTGGATGAACGCCGTCGCTTCCCTGTACCTCTCGTCGAGCACGGTATAAGTCACCTTGCCGTCCTTGATGACGCGGTGGTCGGGGTTATCGTTGATCCCGAACATGCCGTAGAGGTCGCACTGGTTGCCCTGCCAATTCTGATAGACAAAGTTGAGCGGGAATTCGTCTTTGGTGTTCCCGTCGCCGTTCATGTCGTGATCTTTGAAATAGGTCAGAAGTTTTTCCATCTGGGCGGCGGTGAGTTCCAACCCGTCGACGACCTGCGCCTCGGTGATCCCGATCGTAGGATCGTTTTCGATCGCCTCTTTCGTCCACTTCGCGTTGAGGAAGAGCAGGTTGGGATTCTGTTTGAGCCCCATTTCTTCGACGCGGGGAAGGGAATAGATCTTGCCGTCGCTCGCGTTGGTGACCTGACTCTTGATGTCGGGACGTTCCTCCAAAATCCGCTTGAAGTTGGGCATATATTCAAGATAGTCGCTGATGGGAAGGAGCGCCTTGCGTTTTGCGTACTTGATGATCTCGCTGGGAGCCATGCCCGCATGGTAGATGGCGTCGATCCCCTTGTGGTTGCCGAGCTTAATGCTCTTCTGCTGTCCGTAAACGGTTTCGCTCACGTTTTCCCATGTGACGTTGACGTTGGTCTGCTTTTTGATCGTCTTCATAACGTCCATGTCGTTGTAGTCGAGCGCGGAAGCGTTCTTCGAAGAATAGATGTTGAAGGTGATCGCCTGCGCGCCCTCGTCGTTGAGAATGGGCTTGGAGGTATCCGTCCACTGGTAGCCGTATTTTTCCTGAAGCTCGCTGACGGAGTTGCCTGTGCGGTTATCACCGCCGCCGCAGCCCGCCAAGGTGACAAGAGCCGCGCAACCGAGCGCGAGTGCCATAAAGAGTTTTTTCATAACTTTCTCCTTAAAATATTTTTTTTGGGGGGATCCTCCGTGGGGACGGACGGAACGGAACTTTTGTTGGGGGGAAAGAAACCGCGCCGACCGTCCCCTGCAAGAGGAAGAAGGATAAGCTCAGTCTTTGAGCGAGCCGACGAGCACGCCCTGTGCAAAGTACTTCTGCACGAAGGGGTACAGGCAGAATACGGGCAAGCTCGAAATGATGACGGTGACATATTTGAGCTGGTTGGATTGGAGCATCGCTTCGTAATACCCTTCGCCGCCGCCTACCGAGGATTCCGCCGCCGTGAGGATGTTCGTCAAAACAAGCTGCAACGGATAGAGATTCTCGTTCTGCAAGAAGATCATCGCGTTGAAGTAGCTGTTCCACTGCCCGATCGCATAGTAGAGGGCAAGCACGGCGACGATGGGCATCGAGATGGGAAGGATGATGGAGATGAACAGACGGAATCTGTTCGCCCCGTCAAGCTCCGCCGCTTCGACGATCGTATCGGGCACGCCCGTCTGGAAGAAGGTCTTTGCCATGAACAGGTTCCATGCCGAGACCGTTCCCGGGAGAAGGATCGCCCAAGGCGTATCGAGCATGCCGAGACCGCTCACGACGTTGTAGAAGGGAATGAGCCCGCCGCCGAAGAACATCGTGATCGTAAAGAAGATCATGAAGAATCTGCGGAAGGGAAGGTTCTTGCGCGAGAGCGCCCATGCCGCGGAGAGCGTAAACATCACGCTCAGCGCCGTGTAGACCAAGGTGTACCAGACGGTGTTCCCGTAGCCGATCCAAATTTCCTTGTTCTGGAAGCACAGCTCGTATCCTCTCAGACTGAACCCGACGGGCCAAAGGAACACTTTGCCGTTGAGGACGGCTTCGGCGTTCGAAATGGACGCGATCACGATGAACCAGAGCGGATAGAGCACGATGAGGGCGAGAATGCCGAGAAGGATATAGGTGATGATGTAATACGCCATGTCGCCCGGCGTCTCTTTGACCCGTCTGCGGCGTTTGCCCGCGGGTGCGGGAGTAGCGGAGGTTTGCATGTTTTCGTTTTCCAATGCAGACATATTTTCCATACCGTTCCTCCCTTAGAAGAGCGAGTTCTCGGAGAACCGCTTCGAGACCGTGTTCGCGATGATGAGCAGGATAAGGTTGATGATCGAGTTGAAGAACCCGACTGCCGTCGCATATCCCGCGCCGCGTCCGCCCGGCGTTAAACCTTGCTTATAGACGTAGGTCGCGATGATCTCGCTCACGCCGATATTGCCGTCCGTCTGCATGAGCAAAACTTTCTCGTACCCGACGCCCATGAGCCCGCCGATCGACATGATGAGCATGACGGAGATGATGGGCATGATCGCGGGGATATCGACATGCAAAATCCGCTGTACGCGGGAAGCGCCGTCGATCTTTGCCGCTTCGTGCTGCGCCTGTTCCACTCCCGAGAGCGCCGCAAGATAGATGATGGAGCTCCAACCGAAATCTTGCCAGTTGCTCGAAAGAATGTACATCGGGCGGAATGCCTTCGCTTCGAGGAAGAAGGAATACCGCTCCCCTCCCATGCTCTCGATGATGTTGTTGACGAGCCCGTATCTGCCGAAGAACAGCGTCAGCATACCGACGAGAACGACAAGAGAGATGAAGTGCGGTCCGTTGAATACCGTCTGCAAGAACTTGCTGAGCTTCTTGTTCTTGGTGGTGTGGAGCATGACCGCAACGATGATGGGAAGCGGGAACCCGATGATGAACCCGAGAATACACAGAAGGAAGGTATTCAACATCAAATCCCAGAACGCGTAGTCCCCCAAGAACAGTTTGAAGTTCTCGAACCCGATCCAGCTTCCCGTAAGGATCGGATCGCCCGGCATGTAGTCCTGAAATGCGATCAGAAGACCGTACATCGGGACGTAGGCGAAGATGAACGTCACTGCGACTGCGGGGATCAAGAAGAGCAAATACGTCCAATTCTTGCGGAAATTCCGCGCGAACGCACTGTTGTGGATGCGCGTTCTGAGCGGCGGTTTTCCGGCTTCGGCGGCGGGTACGCCCGCTTCGGCGACCGCGGACGGCGCGGCGGGTGCGGCTTGCTCTTCTTCGAATAAGTTAGCCTCCATAATCTCCTCCTTTTATAATTTGTTGAAAATTTTCAAACTATGAAATTTTCGTGCATTTCTCATTATATTCGAAAAGAAAAGACTGTCAAGAAACGAGAAAAAATTTCTTCGTTATTTTTACATTTGCCCAAACTGCCCCAATTTTTTTGTACAAAAAAATAGATTTATTGTGACAAAACCGAATTCTTATGTTATACTGCCCCGTGGAGGAAGCGGAATGAAAAAAGAGAAAATCACCGTAAAAGACATTGCCGACTCGCTCGGGCTTTCGCGGAACACCGTCTCCAAGGCGCTGAACGGACAATATGTACCCGCGCGCACGCGCGAGGCAGTGCTCAACGCGGCGATCGAGCTCGGATATAAGAGCTACCGCACGGTCGCCTCGGCAGAGACGGACAACCCCCATCACAGGATCGTCCTCATCACGTCCAAAATGCTGATGACGATGACCTTTTTTATCCATGTCGTGCGGGGGATCGAATCGGCTCTGATGGAAAAGGAGAATGTGGAGCTCTTGCAATTTACCGCGACGAAGACTTCTTTTTTCAACCGTCTCGTCGAATATCTGAACGAACACAAGGTGGACGGCATCATCTGCATGGAGCTCTTTCAGGCGGACTATGTGCCGAAACTCATCGAGCTCGGCTACCCCATCGCCTTCTTCGACTTCCCCATCTACGTCTCCCTTTCGGGCAATTACGACATTGTTCTGCCCGAGAGTTTCTCTCCCGTTAAAAACTACTGCCTCTCTCTGATCGGCAACCAGGACTGCAAGACGTTCGGCTTTGTGGGAGATTACACCCACTGCACCTCGTTTTATGAGCGGTTCCTTGCCATGCGGGAGGCGATGTTTTTGGCGGGGCTGGGGTACGATCCCGCCTACTCCGTGATCGAAAAGGACTCCTTCCCCTACGGGAACGCGGAGGAACTCGCCAAACTGTTTGCGAGAATGCCCGCCCTTCCCGACTGCTTTGTCGCGGCGAACGATACGCTCGCGATCGACGTCATCGAAGCGTTGAAGCTCCTGCGGAAGAAAGTCCCCCGCGACGTTTTGGTCGTCGGCTTCGACAATCTTCCCGAGGCAAAATCGCACGACCCGCAGATCACGACTTTCAATATCGACAAAACGGGACTCGGCAGGAAACTATTGTCCGTCTTGCTCGACCGCATCGGGCATCCCCACCAAAAGACGCAGACGATCTACCTGCAATCCAAACTTCTCATCCGCCAAACGACATAGGAAAGACAACGCCGCGCGATTTAGATATGAGGATATAGGAAAAGCAAAGCCGCGCGGATTTAGATAAGGTTACCAAATTTACATGCGTATATACTTGAAGTCCCGCTCATTCTTTCGAATGAGCGGGACTTCGCTTTTCGCATCTTCGACAAAATAAAATAAATTGAATGGGTCATAAGCGACGCAAGTCGGTGTTGACGCAGGGCTTGTATTGTGTTATGATTGGAACAGGAAACATTACGAAAAAGAGGTTAAAAAGATGGCAAAGAGCGAGAACCAAAAAATCAAACTGCTTAAAATCTATGATATTTTACGCACAGAGAGCGACAAAGATCACCAGATCGACACGAACACCCTCCTCGAACGGCTCCGCGAGATCGGAATCCGCTGCGAACGCAAGGCGCTTAAATCGGACATCGACCTTCTCAAAGCGTACGGATACAAGGTGCGGGCGACGCGGTCGCGGCAAAATACCTACTATCTTGAAACGCGGGATTTGTCTCTTCCCGCAATCCGTTTTCTCCTCGACGCAACGCAGTCGGCTGCCTTTCTCTCCAAGACGCAGACGACACAGATCGTTTCGGATATCGCCATGCTCGCAGGGACCAACAAAGCCGAAGTGCTCCACGCCAATGTTTTGTGCTTCGATAAGATCAAACATTCCAACGATGAAGTCTTGCAGATCATCGTACAGCTCGACCGCGCCATCGAACACAGACAAAAGGTTTCGTTCGAATATCATCTTCTCGGCGTAAACGGCAAGTCAAAGCCGAAAACGGAAAACGGACAGATCAAAAAATACAACGTAGAGCCCCTTGCCATGGCATATCACGGCGGCTACTATTACCTGATCGCGTTTTATGAAAAATATCGGGACGTCGCCTCCTATCGGATCGACAGGATGAGAGAGGTCAAGGTCGAGAAGGAGAGCTTCCCCCCGAACCGATATGAAGCCCAATTCAAGAACGGGGAACTCAAAAACAGCATGAACGCCTTCGGAATGTGGGTCGGCAAGACCGAGCGTGTGACGATGAGGCTCTTGAACGAGCATGCGGGAGATATCTTCGACAAGTTCGGAGAGGCCACGAAGCTATATCCCGACGGAGACGGGAAATTTTTCGTCATGGTCGAAGTCAATCCGCAAGACCCCGTATTTTTGGGCTGGTGCATGAGCTATGGAGATGAGCTCGAAATCCTCTCTCCCCGCGGGCTTCAGGAGACGCTTTTGGAGCGGGCGGAACAAATCCGCGCGATGTATTCGGATTCAATCAAGTGAAGCCGAGGCATGCAAAGCAAAAATGTGCTATCACAAAAGAGCCAAGGAGAAAACCGACAGCGGCACTTGGAACACGGTAAAAATTCGGCAAGAACTCGTAAGAGTGAGCAAATAAAAACATAAGGAGAAGTTTATGGACGAGAAAGAAGAAAAGTGGTTGCAGGAAATTCGGGATAGCTTCATGGATGGCTTAGACGAGGAGGCGTTTGAGACGGAAGAGACCAGACAGCTCTATGCCGCAGGTCTCGAAGATACCGTCCTCGAATGTGCGGAGAACAAAAAGCGCCATGCCATGGAGTTCGAGAAGAAATCGAGGGAAAAAGGCGCTCATTGGCCCGAGAACTTGATCGGAGACGCTTTCCGCCTCAAATGGGTGGAACTCAAGGACAGCGTCAACGGGGAGAGCGTCGGGAAAGTCCTCACGGGGCTGTTGGATACGCTCACCGAGCGCGAAGACAAGATGATTGAATTGTTCTACAAGGAAGAAAAGGGGCTCATCGAGATCTCAGAGGAGTTTAACGTCTTTTACCCCGAAATTTACAGCATTCTTTGGCAAGCGCTCGTCAAACTTCGCTATCCGAGCCGCGCGAAGCGCATCGTTCCGTATATCGTGAAATCCGAGGAAGAACCCGATCCTTACGGATTCAACGGCGGAGAGGAGAATTGACCATGAGCATTGCGGGGAACTTTGAAATCAGAAAAAATGTTGTCACTGCAAGTCTGCAAAAATATTTCGGAGACGAAGAGGAAGTTACGATCCCCGAGGGGGTGACGGATATCGCCAATGCGGTCTTTGCGTACAAGTCCCTGAAAAAGTTGGTGATCCCCGAGGGCTTCATGTGGCTGGGCTCGGAAACGTTTTGCGGGTGTGGGGACCTCGAAAGCGTGACGCTTCCGAGCACGTTGAAACGCATCGGGAACAACTGTTTCTGCCGTTGCAGAAGCTTAAAGGAGATCGCAATCCCCGACGGCGTCGAGATAATCGGCTCGGGCGCGTTTCTCGAATGCAAAGCGCTGCAAAAGGTGAAGCTCCCCGCCTCGATCCGCCGCCTCAACGCGAATGTGTTCGCACGGTGCCATGAACTGCGTTCGATTTTTATTCCAGAGGGTCTTGAAACGATCGACGAGAAGGCATTCTTCGATGCGGGCGAGAACGATCTGCGCTTTACGATCGCGGAGGGAAACAAGAACTTTGTCGTAAAGGAAAAGAGGCTCATCGACGCACACACGGGCAAAATGCTTTGGGAACCTTCCACTTCTTCCGACGGTGAGGACGCTTGAAGGAAAATTTCGGCGCAAACCGTTTGAAAAAGAGGGATAGACAGCTTGAAACGCATGTGCTATCATAGGGGCGAATTCGTCCTGAGGCAAAATAAAATCGCATGTGCTATCATAGGGGCGATCACAAAGGAACGTTCGGCGCAAGCCGTTCAAAAAATACAATTAAGGAGGAACACTATGGCAAAGAAAAAACCTTCAAATGAAGAGGCGCAATGCGCGCTTCGAAATCAACTTTCAGATATGGCAAAAAGCGCGGAATTCATCAGGTTGCAAGAAATGCTTGAAGGCATAAACTTTTTTGAGCTTTGCGGCATGAACAACCAAGAGACCAAACACAGCTACTTTCTTTTGAATCTGTTTGATGTGAAAGGAAAGCACGGGTGGGGCGACGCATTCGCGCGAGAATTTTTCAAAAAGACGAATCTACCACTTACGGATGCGTTTTATAAGGATTTGAAAACGGATTCAATTAGGCGCGAGTACCAATTTGCGAAAGGCGACGGTCAAGTTGACTTGCTTCTGTTTGCCGATCAAACAGTCGTTTTGATCGAAAACAAGGTGGATTCAACAGAATCCGATAATCAACTTGCCAAATATGAGAACGGAATAGAGATAGATGAGCGCTTTAAGGACTATCAATTTCATCATATCTTTTTAACAAAAGCCGGACAGCCGCCTAAAACCGGTAAGAAAAAATGGATTCCCGTGAGTTATGGCGATGTCATAGACGCAATTCTCGAGGCGCAAAAACAAATGGGTAGCGGAAAAGAGGCGGAAGAATACAAAATCATCCTCGAACACTATATTAAACTTTTAAGGAGAAAAATTATTATGACTATTACTGATCTCGATACGGAAACGAAAGCACTCTATCTCCAATTGAAGAAGGATTTTCCCGAAGCAATTGATTTTTTGTCCAAACCGTTTGTAGAAGATAAATACATTATCATTCGGGAAAAAATTGCCGAGATTCTGCAACAGGAAGCCGCTCGGCGTGGATTAAAACTGAAAGGAAAGGGAGGGATCGTCGGAGACAAGGGCATACGGGTCCAATTTCAGACGCAAAAAATGGACGAGATGATACATAAATTGTCACCTGATTCGGAGAATCCGATCATCTATGAATTCAGCAATGATTCGGATAAAAAAATAGAGGCATACGCATTTCGGCGCAAATTGAAAGAGCACATCTTCGCCCATTCCACGCTTCTCAATCTTTGCAGAGAGCGTGAGGAAAGCGTAAAACACTCGGTGAAAAGCGGAGAGGACTCACACGTTCTCGAATTGTGTGACAAAAAGGGAATTGAAATTAAGACTGTTTATGAGCAAATACTTTCGGCTTCAGAGGATACTGTAGCGTCGGGGGATAATTCTATATTGCGTGATTTCGTCAATTCCGTATTGAATGAAATTGAGGATATTGAAAATGACTTTGAGAGAAAAGTTGATGCCCTTCTCAAAGGAGAACAACATGTCTAAAACATTTTTGGAAGCGATCTCCTCCGCGATCGCGGAGGAGAAGGGGGCGCTTACGCCGAAAATCCTGTATGAGATGTGCGACGAGCGGCTTCACCCGTGGGGCGAAGAAGAGCAACTGCGCGATAAACTCCGCATCGTCTGCGGCGTGTACGGGCTGCCCCTCCGCGAAAACTATCTTTGCTATGCGAGGACCGAAAAAGGCTCTCGCCACAGAAGCGTCGACGTTGAGGCGGCGATCGCAAAGCAACTTTCGGAAAATGCCGAGTATCGGGCGTTCGTCGAAAGGATCGCGTCGCTGAAACGGAATTTGACATTCGACGGAAGCGCCGCCGATCTCAGTCTCTTCGAAGAGCGCGTTCGTCTCGTCCTCGAGCTGAACGGGATTCTCTGCAACGCGGTCGCCTCGTACGACAGGCTCTACCGTCAACCCGAGCGGGACAGGAGCGACTTCTACGCCCTCTCTGCGCGCTTGTTGCACCTTCACCGTCCCGACGCATTCTTCCCCTACGGAAAGGCGATCCGCGAGGGAATGATGCACTTCCGCAACGTCAACGGGTGTCGGCTCGGAGAAGCCGTGCTCGAAGGCGCGGATAAAAATGAGGTGACGGCGGCGTTTTGCGAGGCATTTCAGGCGCTTGGTACGCTTGCCGAGGGAAAGCCCGACCTCTCGCACGAATGGATGTATCTCTCGGCGACGGCGCTCGAATATGCCCTCTGCCGCTACTTTACGGCGCACGGCGTTTCGCCCGAAGGGCTCTTTCCGACTGCCCTTTCCGCCGCGATCGTCGAGAAGCTGCAAAAAGTTTCAACTGCCGAAGAGATCGAACGTATCGCAGAGCAACTCAAAGACGACATGCCGATCGAAGAGGCGCGGCTGTACTGCCGCGACGCGGTGGAATTCGAGCAAGTCTTTATGACGCGTTGCGCCCACGCAAAAAAATAAGATGGATATTACAAAATTTCTCAATTCGAAGGACATCGCAAACTATCTCCGCCGAATCCGCTATGAATTTACGCCCGAACAGGCGATGTACGTCATTCATGCGGCGGCGGAGATCCCCCTCGCCGAGAAATACGCGGCGTACGAAGAACTGATCGAGGCATACCCCGACCATGCCCTGCGCGAGCGGCGGCAGGGGGTGTTCAAGGACCAGACGGTCGCCTCCTTCCTCCGCACCTATATGGAGCGGGAGAACGCGCTCCTCGACGAGTTCAAGCGAGACGGGGGCGACGCCGTCTGCACCTACGACTACTTTTCCAAGGAAGATGACGCCTGGTGCCAAGACGGCTACGGGCAACATCTCGTGTATCGCAATTTTTCCGAGGCTTTGGAAGACGCGCAATCGGAAAATGAGGACGGGGATATCGAAAAGATCGCCGTCACGAAGCGGTATTTCTCGGGAAGGAAGCTCGAGGCGACCCTGCTTCCAGACGGCACCTGTCTGAAATTAGACGAACTCAGCGGTGAACGCGACGAGGCGTTCCTGCACGCTTTCGATTGGATGTGGGTCAAGATCCCCACGCCCTTCAAGTTCGGCGATATCCTCGCGCCCGTTCTCCCGAACAAATGGGGACCCCGCACATCGGACGGCTCCGTCAAGGGGCTGATCGTCCTCACGGATATGGAGACATGGGGAAGCAAAGAACTCAAAAAGAACGGCTTCCGCAACGCCGAGAAGCCCAATTATTTTCGCATGGAACATAACTTTGCGATCCGTGACCGTTTGATCGAAAAACACGAGGAGTACGGCGACGAATCGGATATGATCCTCGGCGGCTATTACGTCGAAGAGAATGAAGTATGCTATGATTATATGCTCGGCATGGACGGTTATTTGAGCTACGAGCGGTTCCGCGGCGAACTCAAAGGACACGACAGGATGCTCCGCTCCGTTTCCAATTTCCTCAAAGGCGAACTCGAATTGGAGCTCCTGCTCAAAGCGCACCGCCTCATCTGCGCCGAGGAAGAGTGCCGCGCGAAAAGGTCCTTCCTCGACCTCTATAACGAAGAAGGTCTCACCCTTGCGGGAATTCGATCAAAAAAAGCAAAGGAGATATAAAATGAACGGGAAAATCAATGTCAACCCAAAAAACATGCCCCCCTATCTTTCCGAACAACTTTTCGACCGTTGGGTGGACAATTTCCTCCTTGGGAACGCCTCGACGCTTGCGCCGCAGCTCCATGTCGTCTTTTCCCCAAAAGAGAAGAAGGACGTCTACGGCATCCTCTCTCCGGAAGAGGCGAAAGAGAGGATCGGAGCGCTCGCCCCGTTGAGGGAAGGGACGAAGAAGGATTTTGAGGGAATCCTCTCCACGATCGAGACGAAGGAAGACCTGTTGGAAATGGCAGGATGCCTGGCGAGATGCCTGGCGCCCGAGAATGAAAATGAACGGGAAGCCATTTCGGAGCGCATCAAGGAGATCGCCGCCATTGTGAAATTTTGCGTTTTGCGCCTCGGCGAGTACTGCCACGGGAAGCGCGAGATCGTGCTGTACACAAACAGCATCTTGAGGACGTGCTACGGAAAAACCAACGAGCAGGCATTTGAGGAAGTATTCGCCCATGAACTCTTCCATGCCTACCATTTCTTTTATCTGCATGGCGGCGGCAAGGACGGCGATATCCTTTGCCGCACGGATGAGACGAAGCGGGTCGTCTTGGAGTCGCTCGCATCCTACTATGAAGCCGAATATTGCAAGACGTATCGCATTCCCACCGATCTTGCACGCCTGTGGAAGCGGGAAGAGGCTGCGATCTATCCCTATGCGGGCGCAAAGTATATCGACAGCTCAGCCAAATTCGAAGAGATATTCAAGATCTCTTCCGATCTCGACGGAGCGCTTCGGACATTGCTCTGCAAAGATGAGGAGGGGCGCGAGCAGTTCTACAAAATCAAAAACGGCTATCAAGGCGGGATTTGCGAAAAAAAGGCGTCTGTCGCCTCCGTGACAGAGTATTGCCGCGCGTCCTTGGGCGCCGAATTCTCTACGGGTCCCAAATACTTTATTACGAAGAAAATGCGCGAATTTTTTGCACGGCACGGCGAAGAGATCGGAGACAAAATGCGCATCGTCTGTCAGGAAGAAGACGGGAAGATCGCTCTGTTCCTCGATATCAAGGGAACGCAGCGCAGTTCCGCGGCACTCGATCTCCTGTGCTCGGACAGCGGGTTCCGCGTATTCTGCCCCAAAGAGCGCACCGCAGATTCCTTCCGCGCGATCCGCCGCACGATCGTCATCGGGCTCGACGAATGGAAAAATGCCGCGGGAGCTCCCCGACCGTTTTCTGCCGTGGTATCTATGATCGATGCGAACTTGCAACCGTTCCGCGATAAACTCTTTGAATTGGAGACCCTTCTCGATACACTTTGAGCGAACCTGAAAAATGAAAAAGCGTGTATTTTTATTTATTGAGGACAATTTCAAAAAGAACAAGTCGGACAGGGTCCTCGCCGTAGACGATACGGGCGAGCGCCTTTTTCGCTACGAAATAGACAACCGCGGGGAGGAAGACTATGAGGAACAGTTCGCAAACAACCGAGCGAATTCCCCCGCCGCCGTCGCCTTTGCGGCGTTCGAGCGCTTCTGCAAAGAAGAGTGCGGCATAAAGGACTGTAACGACGAGGTGATCGTTTCGGAAGAAAAGAACTTCTCGATGAAAACCCTCGCCGACTATTTCGAACTTCGGTTGGGCGGCGCGGACTGGGTGTTGGTGTCGGAGATCGGGTTCCACTACCGTTATGAAACGGCGCACCTCGAATATCCCATGCGCTTCAAAGAGTTCCTCAAGCTCCATACGGCGGGGCTGAAAGAGCCCTACGCCACCCGCGCGCTCTATACAAAGTACAGAGAACTCATTCACAAGGACTCCTACACGGAGGAGGAACTCGACCGCATGGAGAAAGCGATCTTCTCCCGTCTCGATATGGCTTACCGCCGTCGGCGCAGCAGGCTGGATCCGAGCATTTATATCTCCGACACCTGCGCCGCGATCTACCGAGGCGACCAAGCGCGCTTCCGCCGCGTCGTGGAGAGGATAGTCGCCGATTACGCAAGAAGGCGGTCCAAACGAAAAAGTCGGGTGCTGGAGGACATCCTCGAGTTCATCGCCGACAGCATCTATTGCGAGGGAGAGATCGACCTCGCTTCGATCGACGAGGAAGAAAAGAAACCGCCGCTCGAGCGAAAGGAGTATGCGATCTTTGCATCGCTCTCCCCCGAAGCCCTGACTCTTGTAAAAGAACTGATAGAGGAATACGAAGATGATTGGAACTAAAATATGAATCCACGAATTCTGTTTTTGGACTATGACGGCGTCGTCAACACGCCGATGGCACTCATGTCGCATTGCACCAACGGTTATCAACTGTTGGCAGGATGCAATGCTCCACCCTTTCAGGGGCAGCGAGACACCCCCTCACCGCCTTCGGCGGAGCTCCCCCTCAAGGGGCAGCCAAGAAATAAGAAGCCCCCTCCCCTACCCCTCCCCCGCGCGGAACGCGCGGGGGAGGACGAGAATATGCAAGAAGCCTCTCTTAAACCACGCGACTATCGTGAGGTTTTCTTTCAGACAAAAAATACCTCCGAGGATTTCGGAAGTATTGTAACATTTTCTCTGCCCCGAAAAGAGGGCGAAATATTCTTATTTCACGGAACGATTGTTCATATCCTTTATAAGTTTTTCGACGATGCTATCCAATTTGCCTTTTAACTGCAAATAATTGGGATGATAGGTGTAGTAAACGGGCATTCCCAAGCCGAGTTTTTCGGAAATTTCGACAACATCTTCGTTTTCGGTGAGTTTGGGATATGCGTCTAATAGCTTCTTATACGCATCTTCGCCGTCGAAGAAAGCATTGCAAAGCGTGTGATAATAAGGATTTGTGGGACCGACCGCTAAAATAATAAAGTCGGGCTCCGCAAGTCTGATCTCTTCTTGGAGCAGCGATTTTCCGTCAAAAATTTTTTGATTCAAAGCCGCTCTCTCGCAGTTGTCCATCTTCTTTTTGTCATACGGCAAATAGTCTTCCACCCATTCCTTTCCATCGGGACGGATATAGCGTCTTACTTTGTCAAGATTGTTCCAGCAGAGATCATATCCCCCGTTTTTCAATTTGTTCATAAATCGCCAAAATGGGGAATTGTTTTCCGTGAATTCACGGTTCGCTGTTTTTTCATCATATATCTGAAAGTTTAGGTAATCGATTGCCCACGTTTGCCAATTCTTCAATCCCCAAGTATCGTAGTCAAACGTATGTCCGTTTGCCTCTTGACCAATCACCATGATTTTTTTCTTGCCGTTGAGATAATGCTCGGAAATGCCGAAACTAAACGCACAGGAAAGTTTTCCTTTGCTCTCATCATTCTCATATTCTTTTTTTAATGGATTGTAGCATTCGTTTTCCCATTTTCCCTGTGCTTTTAACAATCTTTCATTGATTTCGTTCATTTCTTTCTCCTTAGTTTTTCTTCGTTTTTCTCAAAAATATCCAACTCGTATTTCTTCAAAAACTTCTTCACGAAGGGCGCGTTGTCGGCATAGATCGGCAGGTCGCCCCGAAACTGCGTAAACCGCTCCAAGACGGTATCGAGGTCGGGCTTGCCTTTGAGCATTTCATCACGAATGCCCGTGAGCCCGACGACCTCGCGCGGAAGTTCCCCCGGGAAAGCGACAAAGGAGAAAAATCGCTCCGACAACTTCCCGTCTATGATCTTGTCCGCCGAAACGCGGATAACGCGGTCACACGTCTCGTTCAGTCCACTCGTCTCGATATCCAATAAAACAAATCGCTCGCACGAAAATGGGCACGCACTTCCCTTTTTATCGGTCATTTTGCCTCCGCATCTTTATTCATAATTTTTCCGCATCTCCTCGATGTCGTCTTTGATCTTATTGACCAAAGACTGTGGAGAAAGTACCTTCACATACTTCCCGTAGCTTAAAAGCCAAAACCGCATGGCGCGGGGAGAGGCGACGAGCGAAAAGCGCAATTCGCCCGAGGGAAGCTCTTCGACTTCCGTCTCCCGCCCGAACATGTCAAACACATAGTCGAGCATGTTCTCGGAATAATTCCGTGTTTCAAAGACGATGCGTTGCGGCTCGTCGCAGTAAAGATTGGGCAGACGGTTCATAAGTTTTCCGAGGTGCAGCCCGTTCTCGCAACCCTTCACGGTCGAAAGCTCCCTTGCGCGCTCTTTTTCGATCGCGATCTTCGTCATGCGGTCGATCCGCACAAAGGCAAGATCGTCGTGCCCCTCGAACGCACAGGCGAGATAATACCCGCCGTTTTTCAGAAAGAGCTGAAACGGGCTCGCAAAATAGGGCTTTTCTCTCCTCGGATGCAGCTTTTTGTCCACCCCGTAATCCTGATAGACGAAGCTCACCTTTTTCTTGGCGGCGATCGCCTCGGATAAAAGCTCCAC